>NZ_JOPI01000002.1:0-138619 GCF_002153695.1 Acetobacter sp. DsW_059 | reverse complement strand
CGCTTATTGTCCTGATCTGCTCCTGGATACGCATATCCAGACCCCTTGGGAAAATAATACCAGAGCTTTTTAGCTCGCTTTTTACTTCATCTTCTCTTTTGGGATCAGAAGAACTGAAATACTGCCCAGAAAGACCATGGCGGCAAACAGCCATATAACGCCTGCCATACCACCAGTCATGCTACGGGCATAACCCACCAGTGCTGTTGCAAAAAAACCTGCAATGTTAGCAACTGATCCGGCAAGTGCCAGGCCTACAGCGGCACTATTTCCTTTCAGCATAAGAGAAGGTAACACCCAGAATGGCGGCAACGCGCCGAGAATACCCATATTCGCAACGGTAATGCAGGCAATAGTCATTGCAATATTACCTGCACAAAATGGAATACAGGCCATAGAAAGACTGCCAAACAGAATGGGAAGAACAATATGCCAGCGACGCTCACCGTGTTTATCAGAGCTACGACCAATTACAAACATACTGATAACAGCGCCAATTTGTGGAATAGCACTCAGACAGCCGATTTCAAGTGTTGAGCGTATCCCTTCATCATGCAGCAAAGACGGTGTCCAGAAAGCAATGGTATATAAACCAAGCAGAAGTGTACCATCAACGACACCCAGCAACCACACCCATGGGTTACGAAACGCCGCAACAATGCTGCTTGTCATACTCACTTTTTCTAAAATTGCAGGGTTAGCTGCATACAGTGTATCTACATCCTGTTTGTTTAACCATGAAGCTTTCTCTGGTGATGCTGGTAGCATCAGAAAAACAGCAATACCGATCACAACAGGAGGCGCAGCCTCCCAGAAAAATAACCAGCGCCAGCCTTCATATCCCCCTACACCATTCAGACTTTGCATTAACCAGCCAGACAGAGGACCACCAATCACACTGGCAAGAGGAATACCGGCCATAAAAACTGCTGTAACTTTCGAACGGTAATGCGGTGGAAACCAGACAGCCAGATAATACAAAACACCAGGCATAAAACCAGCTTCTGCAATTCCAAGCAGTACACGTAAAACGTAAAACTGCGTTGGTGTATGCACAAACATCATCGCGCCAGAGCATAAACCCCAGGTAATCAGAATCCGGGCAATCCAGTTTCTGGCACCAAATTTAACCAGAAAGAGATTACTGGGCACCTCACACAAAATATAACCAAGAAAAAAAAGCCCTATACCAAGCCCATATGCGGCCTCACTCATTCCCAGGTCAGAAAGCATCCTGAGTTTTGCATAACCAACATTCACGCGGTCAAGATATGAGGCAAGAAAGCCAAGAAACAGCAAGGGCAGGATACGCTGCGCCATTTTTGCATATAGCCTGTCTTGTTTCTGATCAGAACAGGCCTCCTGTTCATAAACAGCTGTATTTTGCATGAGCGCTCCAGAAAATATCGTGTACCAGATTGGTCCGAAAAAACGACCTGCTACGCCCCAGGACTTATTGTTTCGGTAACGATATTATCTTAGCGTACACACGATTAATGTGAATAATATATTTTGATTATGAAACATTAATTTTTGTTACAGAAAAACGAAATTTATTGAAAAATAAACTAAATGCTAAATTTTATATCATCATGATAACGCGATAACCCCCTTTACCAGCCGATGTTAAGAGCAGGTAAAGGGGGTTATCTTTATTAAGGGCGAAGTATATCCCTCGCCCTTAATCAGTAATTTTAATACGTACCCGAAAGCAGAGCGCCGCCACCTGGTGCAATTGCTTCAAGCCTGAGCGCTTTTAACATTGCATATGTTGTAGCAACAGCCGCACTTAAAGCTGGTTTACCGGTCAACGCTTCAACAGCAGAAATAACTGGCAGAGATGGCATCTGCACACAGGCCGAAACCACAACAGCATCAGCCTCCTGATAGCGTAACCCTTTAATAATTTCTGGCAGGCGCTGACAATCATGACGGCCAACATCAAGATTGTCGGGTATTTCAAGTGCTACGTAATCGATAACTTCAATGCCCTCACGAGTGATATAATCGACAACAAGCTCCGTCAGGGGGCGCATATAAGGTGCTACAACTACAATTTTCTTTGCGCCAAGCACTTTAAGACCATCAATCAAGGCACCCGCACTGGTAATAACCGGTGCAGGATGGCCATTTTCAACCGTTCTTTCATGCAGCCTTTTTTCTGAAACGCGATGATAACCAGACCCCATCGACATTGTTGCAACAAGACAGGCATAACCCAACACATCAAGTGCGGCATCACTCAGCTCAAGTGCACAACGATCTGACTGCCCATCCATCGCAGACAGCTCATCTTTACTCACTGTTTTCATACGCATACGTGACGAATGAAACGTAAAACGTTCAGGACGAATAGTTTCACGCAGACGAATCAGAGCAGGAATTTCAGTTTCCATTGTGATGTTAGAACTCGGAACAATCTGCCCGATACGGTAAACTGGTTTCATAAAAACACCTTAAATAATATGCAGGTTCCGGCTCTGATTCTCGCCGTTTATACCCACTTTCAACATTAACAGGTCACAACATGCAGGATTATCTGACAGAAACTGCCTTGTAAAAACCCTCTTCATTATCCCAGGGAATCATATGGCCGGCATCCGGGACGTGAACAATTTTAATAGCCGGATTCAGACCTGAAATTTCTTCTTCATCTTCTTTCTGAATGACACCACCGCGAGTTGCCACAACCAGCAGGGCCGGAACACTCAGATGTGGTAAATCCTGATGAATGTCTTCTGTGTGAAACTTTTCAAACGTAATACGCGTTGCCAGCTCATCACAGGTGTGCAGCCATTCAGCACGCAGCTGAAGCTGCTCATCTGTCCAGGTCGGACAGAAACGACGCATATCTTCAGCGCTCATTCCCAGACGTGAAAGACGAATAGACTCTGTATACCAGTCAAGTTTTGCAGGATAAACACGACGACCAGGACCACTTACAGGTGGGTCAACAAGCACAAGCTGCTTCAGCTCAGAAGGTTCTTTACGCGCGGCACGAATGGCAATACGTGCGCCCATAGAGTGACCCATCAGCGTCACGTCTTTCAACCCAAGAGCTGCAATAAAAGCCAGGGCATCATCTGCATAACTGTCGAGATCATAGTTCAGGTCAGGACCGGTTGAAGAAAGCCCCCGACCTCTTACATCAAGAATATATACATCATACTCTGCAGCCAGACGCTCCCCTACAAATCCCCAGGTGATAGCCGGACTGGTAATACCAGGGATAAGAACCAGCGGCTTACCTTTACCACCATAACGCAGATAATGCTGACGAATGCCATTAGCATGCACATTCGCGCCATACATCAAGTTAGATTCATTCATTATTCTGACCTTACTTTTTACTGAGCGTCAGAAATACGTGACAGTAAGGTCTCAAGCGACATCACATCACCGCATTTCTGCGCCATATCAAACAAATTAGCTTCATGCGGACCAATGGCTCGATCTCCTACACAATCGGAGACAATCACCGGGCGGAAACCTGCCTGCATGGCATCAAGCACACTGGCACGCACACAGCCTGAAGTTACGCACCCGGCGACAACCACTGTCTGCACACCATGCGTAACAAACCAGGCTGCCAGAGGTGTACCGGCAAACGCTGACGGTACCGTTTTACGCACAACATACTCACCCGGGAGCGGGGCCAGTTCAGGCACAATAGCTGATGCGGGATTATTTTCCGTCAGCCCCAGCATGGAAGGGACTTTCATGGAAAAAATATTTGCATCAGAGCCATCATCGGCAAAAACAATGCGCGTGTGAGCAATTTTCCAGCCATGATGACGGGCCTCTGCCAGCAAAGTGCTCGTACGCTCCATAGCCTGAGGGATGTTGCCCCCGCCAAAAGCATCAGGATCAGCAAAGCCATTTACAAAATCAACAATAAGTAAGCCAATACCACCGGCAATACCGATTTCGTTGCCAAAACCCTGTTTTTCATAACGGGCTTCATCACGCTGATGTCCGTTTGTCATGCGTAGTCTCCTGTCAGTTTGCCGTCCTGCACAACGGTTTCATCATCAATTTTTACTGTGCAGTTGCGCATTGGAATATCAATGTGACATGCCGTATCACGCTCACCACCAGCTTCGTTATTCGGGCCGGTTGACCACAGGAAGTTACCTGCACAGGCCCGCGGGTCCATACCAATGCTGGCTTCACCATCATAAAAGCCCATAACAGCCCAGTGCGCACGGTTTTGCAGGCCCCAGCCAATATGCGAAATCGCAAAAACTTCCGGGTCGTTAAAGCTTTCCATATAATCGCGCAGATGCTCTGCTTCAAAACCACCCTCAATGGCTTTTACGTAACCATTTTCCAGATGACAGGTGATAGGTGACGTAATGTAACTTTTCTGCGGCAGTAAAATATCACCTGGTGCAAGGACAATTTTACCCTGAGCAGTACCCTCATTTGCCCAGGTTGCCAGGAAGCCACTCGGCCAGTGATCCCACCGGCCGGGCTTATCAACAAAACCATATTCTTCAAGAATAGGATACTGCCCCAGAGCAAAAGTTGCATCTGTTCCGGCAGATGATGTCACCGTCATAGTCTTTGCAGCTCTCAGCCGGGCTGAAGCTGTTAGTACTTTCGTGCGGTCCTCCTCTGTCGGAGTCATACGCACCAGAATTTCGGGCGGCTCTACAACGAGAAGAATACGCCCGCCTGCTTCCAGAATCTCATGCTGTTCGGCTGAAAAAAGCAGCGTCATCAGATCAAGAACCAGGTCACTGGCTTTCAGCATCTCTACAGCGGCACGATTACCGGTCAGTGGCGTTTTACCCACGTAAGCCAGTGGGTCACGTGACAGAGAAATTCCGCCATTAGATGGTTGCAAATCAAGGCGATTTGCAAAAGCACCTTTCTCCTGCACGGCCAGAATAGCACAACGCAGTGTCTGCTCGTTCGTCGCACTTGACGTCAGCAGCGTAACACTCTGACCTGCCTGCAGGTTACACAGCCCCAGAACCTGACGCCAGGACTGGACGAGTTCATAATCACTTACTGGCATGGGCATGTTCCTTTTACAAAAGGCGTTTTCTTACAGAGCCATTTTATGAAAAACTGAGATGGCATTTTTCAATGCCCTCCCTGTGCGCGAATACGTGAAACCTGACCGGTAAGATCAGTCCATGCATTTTTATCAGGTGCCATTGTGCGCCGCAGAAAAGAGAGAATTTCTGCAATCTGCCGGTCAGAGAAGACATTACGATAAGCTGGCATAGTCGTCGCTGTCTGATGCGCCGGGTCTGGTGCACCATCAAGTAAAATACGAATAATATTATCAGGATTTTCAGCCTGTATGTTCGTATTCAGTGCAAGTTGCGGACGCGCCCCATAAAGATGAGCGGCCTCACCCTCATGACAGGCCGCACAGGCTGTTTTATAAATCCTCTCACCTTCACCTTTTTCCAGTGCCTGAAGCGAGGCTGAACGCGCCAGAATCTGCTCACGCTGGCTTTGCACAGGTATAGTTGTCTGACGTGTATCGAACGAAGCAATATAATGTGCAATCGCTCTGACATCATCATCAGGCAGCTCTGACATAGCATGCACCACAGGGGCCATCGGGCCGCCAGCGGGACCATGATTCGGGCTGAAACCAGTGCGCAGATAGGCATACAGATCACCTTCGCTCCACGGCAGAGGGGAATCTGATAAGGCTGAAAGTGGCGGAGCACTCCAGCCCTCTGCCTCACCACCAGCCAGATAATTTTTCTGCCAGCGTTCAGCTCCCAGCGCGTTACGTGGCGTATGGCAGGCAGAGCAATGCCCTGCCCCCTCAGCCAGGTAGGCACCCCTGTTCCACTGCTCTGAGCGGGCTGGATCAGGTACAAAAGGTGTTGTGCGATGAAAAAGAGTATTCCACCCGGCAAGGGAGAAACGCATATTATACGGAAAACGCAGTGATGTTACAGGAGGCTGCTTTTCAACAGGCTTTTGCGACATCAGGTAAGCATATAGCGCCTGCATATCCGTATCGTTGATTTTTGCAAAAGACGTGTAAGGAAAAGCCGGATAGAGATGCCGCCCGTCACGGCTTATACCCTGACGCATTGCCCGCTCGAACGCCGCATAAGACCACTGACCAATGCCTGTTTTGGGATCAGGCGTAAGATTGGTCGTGTAAATTGTACCAAAAGGCGTATCAAGCGCCAGACCACCGGCATTTTCAACACCACCATGTGCAGTATGACACACAGCGCAGTCACCCGCAGCGGCGACCAGCTTCCCTTTTGCAATAATTTCGGGGGAGAACATGCCTGGTACAGGGGGGGCAACCGGAGCAATAGCAGCACGCCATGGCATAAGCGTTGCCAGCATACCCCCGGCTACAGCAACAGCCGTACCAAGCCCGGCACGGCGCAACAAACCTTTAAAACCCAGCCCGGCCATGGCTGGTTTTACGAGCTCGCCCCCAAGAGCCAGAGGCGGCACCGGTGAAAGCGGAACCGGCTTTAACGGGCCCAGCGCTTCGTCAAGGCGGGCTTTCACCTTTTCCGGAGTGAACGGGGCATCACGAAAGCGCACACCTGTTGCCGCATATAACGCATTTGCGATAGCCGCAGCACTCGGCACCGAGGCGGATTCCCCCGCACCAAGAGGCGGTTCCTCCGGCCGGTTCATCAGCACTGGTTCAATTTTTGGCACGTCAGGAAACTGGATAATGGGATAACCACCCCACTCCTGACTTTCAACCCCACCTTTGTCGAACGTCACCTGCTCCTGCAACGTGCGGCTGACGGACTGAATGACATTTCCCTGTAACTGGTGGCGTACACCAGCAGGATTGATCATCAGACCGGCATCCTGCCCGACTACGGCGCGGGTTACACTGACCTCACCTGTAAGACGATCAACCTCAACATCCGTAACCCAGGCAGACCATGCCGCAGGTTTACCAGGGAACGGACCATGCACATACAGTGCATAGGCAAGACCACGTCCGCTTAATGTGCGGTCAGCCGGGTCAGGACGCGGCGCTTCGGTACGCGGCTTCCACTCTGCCCGTGCTGCGGTCGCTTTAAGCAGTTCTGCCGCACGTTTATCAGGCAGATAACGCAGGCGATATTCAAGAGGGTCAATACCGGCTTCCGCAGCCAGCTCATCAATATAACTGTCATGTGCAAAACTGTTGGGCAGAGCCGACACACCACGAAACCACGATGCACGCGCTATTGGCGGCATGTCCTTTACCGTCACGCGGGCATTGGCATACTCATAAGGAGGAACTGATGTCCGGTCCCCCATCTGTGCAATTTCAGGCACCTCAGCAGGAACTACACCGGTCAGCACCAGCGCCAGCAGGGGAGACACGTTAGAAGGGTAACTGGTATCAAGATTATACGCGACAGGTGCTCCGGTTTCGTCGAGCCCTCCCTTAATACTGACAAGCTGTGCAGCACCTTTAGGCTCCCACACATGCTCCTGCATACGGGTAAGCTGCACTCTGACCGGTCTGCCAACAGCACGTGATAACAGCGCAGCATCGCCCCCGACATCATCTGCGCAATTACGGCCATAACACCCGGCTGCCTCGTGGCGCACAATGCGCACAGAGGCAACAGGCAGCCCCATCAGCATAGCAATATCGGCCTGAAGCATGTGGGGGTTTTGCGTGCCAGACCAGACAGTCAGCTCATCCGCCTGCCATGACGCCACAGAGCAGGATGGTCCTATTGAACCATGCATCTGATAAGGCCAGAAATATTCACGGTCCATACGATGCGTAACAGCGTCCAGAGCACTATCCACATCACCACGATCCAGGACAACACGCGGCTCGTAAGGGTTCTGACGCAGGGCCTCTGCCGGATCGGATAAATCCGGTACAGCAACCGGGCTCCAGGTGACTTTCAGAGCCTCAGCAGCAGCAATAGCCTGCTCTTCACGCTCTGCGACCACACCAACAAAATCACCAATGACCACAACATCAACCAGGCCTGCGATATGCGCGACAGAGGCGCGATCAACATCAAGCAGGGCACGCCCGACGAATGGCCCATGGTCGAACCCGCCATAAGGCGGCCGAATAACACGCCCGTGAAGCATGCCATCAACACGCACATCGTGCACGTAAACCATGCGGCCTGTAACTTTGTCGGGAATATCAACACGTGGCTGATTTTTACCAACGACTTTATAGTCAGCCGGTGCTTTAACCGGCGTGCTCTCATCAAGCTCCACGCGCAGGGTCATCCCCCGCACAAGGTCGCCCAGCGTTAACACGGGCTGATCAGCCGGGCCACCTGCCAGAACACCAGAGGAAAAAGAAAGTACTGCACTGTCACACCCGGTCAGCTCAGCAGCGCGGGCAAGCAAAATTTTACGCGCCTGTGCTGCTGCACGCAAAATAGGGCGTGAGGAAATCTGTATTGTTTCACTGGCAATTGTAGCACCCTGATCAGGTGTACTATCAGTATGCCCCAGCACCATACGTACCTGTGAGGGGACAGCATCAAGCTCTTCAGCAACAATCTGAGCCAGCGATGTTGCAATACCTGTACCCAGATCAACGTGCCCACAAAAAGCGGTAACCTGGCTATTCTCATCAATCTGAACGAGCACTTCATCACGCTGAATAAAATCAGCACGGGCAACCAGACCTGCAGGAGGAAGAGCCTTACGAAAAATCTGGAGTACAGAATCCATTTACCGCTCCTCTTCCTGTTCAAGGCCAGCAGCTATCCGTGCTGCACGCATAATTTCAACATGCGTACCACAGCGACACAGATTATAACGCAAAGCCTCCTGCAAAGCTTTTTCATCCGGGTTGGGAACAGCATCAAGAAAAGCACGCAATGTCATGACCATACCATTAAGACAATAGCCACATTGCGCAGCCTGAGCAGTGACCATCGCTTTTTGCACAGGGTCACTGCCATCGGGAGAAAGTCCTTCAAGGGTCACGATGTTTTTGCATCGGCCTGCAGCCTCGACCGACACAACGCAGCTACGCGCTGCCTTACCGTCAAGCAGCACTGTGCAGGCTCCGCACGCCCCCAGACCACAACCATATTTGGGGCCATTCAGCCCCAGGCTATTACGTAATATGGTCAGTAAAGGCGTGCCGGCAGCAGCCTCTACCTCGCATTGTTTACCGTTTACTGTCAGAAAGACGCTGGCTGCCATAACGCCCTTCTCCTTTTTCTGAAGTTACCCGATCGTCAGATCATAAATGTTATCACCATAACACCAGTAGGGATCTTCAGGCTGACGCAGCCAGGTATTCGCATTAGAAATTGTCTGCACCTTTGTCGCGCGCTCTTTGCGTGCACTCTGGTAAATGCTGAATGTGTGTGTCAGGTCAGACGTGCCAATCTCACTCAGGCAACGCGCCAGAACAGCCGCGTCTTCAACTGCCATAGCTGCACCCTGTGCCATATGTGGCTTCATCGGATGACAGGAATCACCCAGCAGAACAGTGCGCCCCTGATGCCAGACCGGCAAAGGCGGGCGTGTATTAAGCGGCCATTTTGTGACTGTTTCTGTCGCATCAATATAGCCCTGCACCATTGGATGAAATCCTTTAAATGCGGCACGGAACTCATCACGCGTACTGGGCAGCTGCCCTACAGAAGACGTCCACTCAGCCGGCTCACCTGTCACGAGGTAGAACTCATCCTCATTACGATCGAGATAATAGCAGACGATGTGACGATCCTCTGACCACCATTTAGCATTCAGATCTGCACCCAGGCTTTTTGCAGCCGCACCCGGAATAATAGCACGATGCGCGATCCAGCCGGTAGAAAGAGGGGCTTCATACCCAAACATTTTTTCGCGGATACGTGAATTGATACCATCAGAACCGATCAGAAAATCGACTTTTTCGGTAACACCATTCTCAAACTCAAGCGTTACACTCTTACCGTCATCGGTAAAATCAACCAGCTTATGGTTATACTTTACACGCTCAGGGCTGATGCAGTTCAGCATAGCCTGGTGCAGGTCGCCGCGATGGATAGTAATATAAGGTGCGCCATAACGTTCACGCTCAGCATTAAGCGGAATTTTAGCCATGACGGTACCGTCATCCCACTTACGACTCACCCAGTAATCTGGCAGGCAGGAGACACTCTCAAGCTTTTCAGCCAGACCATCGAGGGTAGAGAGAATTTTGATAACATTAGGGCCAAACTGAATACCCGCACCCAGACGGGCAAAAGCTGGTGCCTGGTCAAACAGCACAACGTCAAAACCCGCTTTTTCCAGCAGCCCTGCTGCTGCGACACCGCCCAGCCCTGCGCCGACAATGCCTACACGACCTTTATCCGACATACCGCTTCTCCTGACAGACAACAAATAACATTATATGGTGTATACGCTATATCTGAATGTTCTGATATGAAAACAAAAAGGTCAAGATGATTCTTACTGAAAAGAACTATCTTTATACCAAATTAAGATTAATTTTTCTTTAAATAAGCGAAAATATCTTCTGCTTATAACGTAAAAAACCGCGTGTGCGTCATTGCCATAGCCTGTCTGCCAGGGCATTATAGCACCTGTATATTTCACGCTAAAGTCAGGTCAGACCGTGGCCCACACTCAGGGCCTGATCTGTTTTGTGCCCTGCCAGCCAAAAGTCACGTGTCATTTGTCTTTGTAAGGTGCACACGAGTATGGAAGATAGTAAACAGTATATTCTTGATGCGCAGATTGGCTTTCTGCTGCGGCGCGCTTATCAGCGTCATACTGCTATTTTTCAGGAACACATTCCTGATGACCATCTGACATCAGCACAATTTGCCGTTCTGGTCACAGTTCAAAAACTACATACTGCCTCCCTGGTGCAGATCAGCCAGCAAACCGCCATAGATCATGCCACATTACGGGATATTGTCTCGCGCCTCAAAAAACGGGGGCTTGTAAAAGTAGAGCAAAGCAAACAGGACCGCAGACAAAAGCTGGTCTCACTGGAAAAAGAAGGGGCTTTGCTTGTTGAAAAAACCATACCTGTTGCTCTGCAGGTAACAGAGTTAACCCTCGCCCCGCTGACAGAATGTGAACATGTTGCCGCGCTGCATATTCTGCAGAAATTATCACTTACGAACGATTAAGATTTTATATTCTGTAATGACCTGAAATATCTTTCACAACACTGTATACCTCTTCAAGAAGTGGCCGAAAATTTTTATGATCACTTAATTTTTGTATGACTTCATTTTCGACCTCAGATGCTATTTTAAGAACATACTCAATACGTTTATTACCCTCGTCAGTTATGACGATATAATGAGCACGCCTGTCATTTTTGTCCGGCACACGCGTAATCAAACCCTGCAGTTCAAGGTTGCGCAACGTTCTTACAACTGATGATTTATCAAGAAACAAAGCTTCAGCAATATCCTTCTGGTGCATGGGGCGGTTCTGTCGTTTTAACTCAAGTAAAGGCTGCCATGTTGCATCAGTCAGACCATAAGGCAGCAACCGTATATTCAGAATATGACGCCACAAACGGGCTGTCTGATTAAGCATACGCCCCAGAGTTATCGTGTTTTCACTGCCATTATGCATCAGTTTACCTTCTCCGTTATGCCCGATATCTCCGAACCGGAGACAAGCTCTCCTGTTGCATGAGCCAGATTAGCCGCTTTTGTAAAGGCATCCGTTGTACTCACTGCAAAAGCAGCCTGTGCCTGGTAGAGGGCTGCCACAGCAGCTGAAGCATCAGTAAACGTACCGACACCATGAGCATAAGCCTGCGATGCGCTGTTATAAGCTACCTGTGCTGCATCCCGCAGGGTCTGGGCTGAGTGTACCTGTGCCAGTGCCGTTTTAAGTTCATCCAGAGCATCTGTCACCTCGCGTTCCATGCTAATCTGATCTTTAGCAAGCGTCGCTTCAGCCTGTGCCCTGCGCGATTCAGCAAGGCGCACAGTGTTGGCCCTCATGCCCCCCTGATAAACAGGCCAGCTAAGCTGAAGGAAAGCCTGCCCCTGAGGCTGAGCAATCGCTGACGCAGGGGCTGCCGAAGCCCCACCGTAGGTTTTAAGCTCACCAAGATAGGCCGATACATTGCTCGCAAGAGATATTCTGGGCTTCATCGTAGCTCTGGCACCTCTTAATGCGGCATCTTCAGCGCGAATTCTTGCAACATCAGCCATAATATCGGGTCGGGCCTGCAAGGCCTGATTAATAAGGCGCTGCAACTGCTGCTCAGGTATCTGCGGCAGACGATGCTCTGTGACCGGCTGTAATGTCAGCTCAGTCGTAGCAGGCAAGCCCAGCACCGCAAGTAAGGCATGCCAGGTAGCATGCTCAGTATCCTCTGCTTTATCACAATCATAATTCGCCTGTGCAAGGTTACGCCGGGCAATAGCTACATCAACAACTGTTGCCTCACCATGGGCATGTCGCGCATCAGCAGAACGCAACAGAACAGTTGCATGGTCTGCCGCAGCATGTGATGCTTTCAGAATATTACGTGCTGCCTCATGCGCATAATAAGCACGAATAACCGCAAGAATAAGAGCCTGATGCACTGCCGTAAAACCAAAATTTGCGGCAAGAGCTTTTTGTTGTGCCTCCTGCACAAGAGATCTGCTATGACCAAAATCAAGCAAAAGATAGTCCAGCTCAAGTTTTGGAAAAACTGCTGCACCGTTAGATGTCAGATACCCTCGCTTTGAGAGGTAATTAGGCAACGGCAGTGCCATACGCTGGTAACCGCCCATTGCAGACAATGTAAGCTGAGGCATAAAGGCTGCTCGCGACATGCCAATATTAATTGCAGCCTGACGTGCACTTTCCCACGCAAAACGTGTATCAGGGTTGTGACGCTCGGCAATATCAATCATATCAGCAAGCCCGAGAGGCTGCGCTTTTATATCATCACCGACAGCAAGTCGTTTCTGCACTGAACGAATTTCAGAAACAGTATTTTTTTCACCTGGGCTAACAAAACCTTTTATACCTTCAGGAATTTTAAGTCCTGTTGACGGAGAAGGATGCCATGGCAGATCAGCCCGCTCAGGAGCAAAGTTACGGGTATCATTACATCCGCACAGAAACAGCGTCAGAGACAAACTATAAAAGAGAGAAGAGTTTTTCATCATACATTTTTCATATGATATTATAAGGAAATTTCTGAAGTATTCAAAAAAGGTTTTGACCCTTCAGATATACAGTCACTGGCAGGTAACAAATTGTGTAAAATATATTGTACCCGCTGATTTAAAACAAAAAACCAGGCTTCACGCTGAGGATCATCAGGCAGATACGGAGGCTTTGGCAACTGACTGTAAAGCTGCTCTGTGCCCTGCCCGTCACTGACCCATTGTGCAAAAGTATCAAACCAGTTTTTTAGTTTCTCCATATGACCAAAAGCATCATCACTCACCGGCACATAAATATCAGCGAGAATTGCGACGGGCACGGCCAGCATCTGAATATGTGTGATGATACGGGTATCAATCTGACACACACCATCTGTATTTCTGATACCTGAAAGCTCCATCGGGGCATTTGCCATAGAGCTGCGTACTGCAGCCAGAGCCTTACCAAATTTCTCGCGTTCAATCTCCTGGGCTATATCAACCAGTTTTTCAGGATTACTGCGACGACAGATAACAAGGTCGCCAAGACCGCGTATTGCACTTACTAAATGACGACGAGCTCTGTCGGTCACACTTACAGGCCAGAAAAGTGTTGCAATAATATATACAACCACATTACCGATCAGAATACCGACAACACGATCACGTCCTGCTTCCATATCAAGCGTGGGGCCATAGCCGTGTAGCAAGGTCATAAAATAGGCCAGTGCAATCTGTACTCCTGCATAAGAAATGCGCGGACTACCACTCTTCACCCATCCGGCGAGAAACGTTACGGGAATAATGGCCAGCAAAAGGTCAGTGCAATCTGTCATATAAGGCATAAACACCAGAATCGTCATAATGCCCGATGCTGCCCCTATCAGTGCCCCGATAACCCGCAAAATCATTTTGTGAACACTATCTCCCAGCGTCTCAAGAGAAACAAGAAAGCAGGTCACAACACATGTCTGAATACCGGGCCATGACGTAAAACGTGTGATGGCATAACAAACAGATACTGACAGCGCGATACGCATGGCCGCCTGCGTATATGCAGGATTAGTAAACGCATCGGGTTTAAAATAAGCACGGGCAGCTGCTTTTACATCAGGTGCAAATTCATGCGCTGAAACATCCGGCTTTAATAACAAAGCTCTTATTAAAGTCAGGCAACGAGCCATTTCGAGCGCCAGAGGATAGTAAAGAGAATCGTCACGAAAAACTTCTGCCTGTGCAATAAGATCTGTTGTTTCGCTCTCCAGTGCAGGAAGAAAAACTTTACGATTGCGCAGCACATCAGCACAAAGACCGGCCAGACAGCTTATATCTCGCGTAAAATCTTTATTATGGCCAGAATATAAACGCGACCATTCAACAAAAATCATAACCAACCGCGCCATTGTACGAATTATGGCGATACCTGTACGATGTCGTGGCAACTCAGGATGAAGTCGCGCTGTCAGATCATGTGCCTGCCTCAGTCCGGCAACACCCTCTGCGGCAAACCTGTTGACCGCAGACAAACCTTGTTTTTTTTGCACAGGGTCATCACTGCATGCACTGACAATAGCACTCAGTCGGCCGGCAAGGCCTGAACGTAGAGCAACGAGAGGATCATGCCCCGCAATTTTATTAATAAAAACAAGAAGAAAAAGGGCTATGAGAAATAATACGCCAATCCATAACAAAAGATGCAATATCGCTTCCTCTGGCGGCATAAAAATACTATCCGGCACCACACTATCTGTTGTGTTACCAACATAGCCATCAACCAGACTACCTGCTGACTGTAACAGATCAGCATTCATCGCCATATATACGATCCAGAAAAGTAAAATATTCAGGAATGGCCCCATTGTTGCAGCCTGCGATAAAAAACCGGCCCCCAGTGTCAGCAACAACATACATGGCAGTCTGATTGCAGGTTCAGACAAACTCATCATCAGCAAAACAATTGTCAGGCCAGTACCCACAATCATCGTCAGCCCGCCCATAAGAGCAGTGCTCGCATTAGATGCGGCATCATTCCCTGAAAGGAAAAAACTAATAACAACCAGAATAGGCAGTTCGGGCACACGAAACGTTTCACCAATTATAATGGTGAGCATCGCCTGAACTAATAACAGAAGCGTATTACGCAGGCGCCCTGGTGTGGGTGCCATCTCCGCCAGTAAAAGACGTATTTTCTGAGGCGGATCTCCCTCATCAATCTGTGGCGGCAGCAGTTGCCCATGTGCTCCTGACGGGCTCATGGCATAACAACCACAACAACCGTAGCACCAATACGCATGAGCTGTTCTGGTGGGTTATCGAGCAAAATACGAACTGGAAAACGCTGTGCAATACGCACCCAGTTCAGTGTACGCGGCACTTTAGGCAAGCCATCTGCAACCGTGCCCTCATCTGGCACAACCCCGGCATTAAGGCTGCCTACCACACCATAAATCGGCTGATCTGGCTGAGCCATCGCGTATACTTTGACCTTCTGCCCCACTTTAAGGGCGGCAAGCTGCGTTTCACGAAAATTCGCAATAGCCCACCAGTGCTCACTATCTATCAGCGTAAAAACAGGCTTGCCGACAGAAGCATATTCCCCCGCAGCCGTGGTCAGGCTGGTCACAATACCATCACATGGAGCACGTACCGTTGTCAGGCGCAGGTCACGCCGGGCATTACGTAAAACTGCCTGCGCTGCGGCAAGGTCCGCCTTTAAAGGCGCAACACTGCGTACAGCCTGCCGTGAGGCCAGCGCAGAACGCAGAGCCTGCTCAAGGCCGGCCTCCGCGGTTTTTGTTTCTGTGCGGGCCTGATCCCGTGCTTCGTGTGTTACAAAACCCTGGCGGCTCAGAGGCTCAAGGCGGCTCTGTGTCATTTTAGCCAGTGCAAGGCGTGCGCGGGCGCTGGTTACACTGCTGGCCTCAGCCTCAGCATGTGCAAGCTGAGAACTGACCTGACTGGTCTGCACATCGATCTGAGCCTGCAGGCTGTCAACCTGAGCCTGGGCCTGCTGCACCCGGTATTCGTAAGGTTCAGAATCAATAACGAACAAAACCTGATTGCGTCTGACATACTCGTTATCTCGCACCGACATAGAAACGATGCGCCCGCTGACCTCAGGTGCGAAATGAATAATATCGGCGGTCAGATAAGCATCTTCTGTACGGGGGCGGTGATGGAGACGATTCAGAACTAACAGTCCGAGAACCACGCAGCTGAACAACGACAGAATAAGCAGAGAGACGCCCCCTGCTCTTACCGGAGAGAATTTAAAGCGTGCCATGATTCAATGCCCAAAAATCAAAAGCCAGGTAAGAAAAGTAGCCGCCAGTGCAAAGGCGATATAAGTCAGAACAGGCACCGGCACTGCCTCATTGACCCCGAACGCCCCGATAACGGCGCGTAATAAAGCTGAAGCCACAACCCCGAAGACACCGCAGAGCATCCAGGATGGAAAAAAAGAACCAAGGACATCCTGTAGCGGTGCCCGGCTGCACCCACTAAGCAAAACAGGCATCAGACAAAGAAAATAAGGCTGATAAGAAGATTTCTGATATTTCACGACCGGATTACTCAAGAACAGGTTGATTAGCCCTGAGGGCAAAGAATTTGAAATACAGGATAAATAATAGTTTGTTTGCAAGTCAACTAAATTTATAGCAGCGATATCCTGCAGCAGAGCCCCACACGGTCTGATCAGGCAAATATATCCTTCACTCTGCATATGTGATGGCATGCCTCTCCTTCTGATGCTTTTATAAAACGTAAAAAATTTATAGGGTTTCAGTTCGTTATCCAGCGAAAGAGAAAAATAATGAAACTCGTCAAAACAACATTAGCCATAGGCGTATTAACTTTTTATGGCTGTCTTTCCTCATATGCGGCTGAACCTGCTATCGTCCTGGATACCGCACAAATTCCATGGCAACCCGCTCCGGCAGATTTCCCCTCAGGAATCAAAATCTCTTACGTTTATGGTAACCCTGCCCATAAAGGTCCTTTTGTTATCAGAGTGTGGATGCCACCTCATTCAGCCATTGCCCCACATACGCACAGCATGGACGAAACACTGACTGTCGTTTCAGGTCAGTTCACCCATTATGTTGGTAAAACATACGACACCTCTGAAACAAAAGAACTAACAGCAGGTGGTTTTGTACATCTGCCAAAAAATATACCGCATGCTCTGCGCACAACAGACCATGAAGCTATTGTCGAGGTTGTCGGTGTCGGTCCCTTTGGTATGACCTATGTCAACCCGAAGGATAATCCTGCAGCCTCCTTAAAATAATAGCCTGCCTGACAATCAGATACAGCTGAGCTTTGACGCTCTCCTTCATGTGATGCAGCTGATAAAAAAAGCTGCATCACCGCTCCGGCTAAGCCAATCAGCTACTCAGATCCTCACCGAACACGCACCAATATATAAAATAAATAAGATGTAATAAATTTACCTCTTTTTGTTAAGACGTTGAACTGATACCTCACCGATAATAAGAATGAATCGCATTTGCGTTTATCGGTAGGATAATCTTGTGATACGCCACCATATGACCTGTTTCCGGTCGCTTCTTTTGCTCGCATCAACCTCCCTCACGATCGGTGGCAGCATGTCAGCTGCCTGTGCAGCTGAGACCGCACCTGTTCAGTCAGTAGCTGACAGCACCATAAAGAAAAAACACTATTACAAAAAAAATCTGCATAATAAGGCAGCACATTCTGCGCAGGCACACCATAAACACAAAACTGACGAGAGTATTCTCGTGCGAGGAAACCACTGGGAGAAAGGCAGCTACACCGCACAGGAAACCAGTGCCTCTACCGGCCTGCCACTGAGCCTGCGCGAAACACCACAAACTGTGACTGTGCTGACACGCCAGCTTATGGACGATCAGCAGATCAACACACTCGACGACGTTCTTACCACCACTCCAGGCGTTACCTCTTATGCCAATGATAACGCTGGCAGGACCACTTACCGCGCCAGAGGGTTCGATATAACAAACTATAAAATTGACGGTATGCAGGTCGATGCCACAACAAGTTTTGGTGGTGTTGGCTCATCAATGAACATGGATTTATATGACAACGTCCAGATTGTTCGTGGCGCAAATGGTCTGCTGGGCGGCACAGGCGACCCGTCAGCCACCATTTACCTGCAACGCAAAGCACCACAAAAATATTTTTCAGCTAATAGCCTGCTCAGACTGGGTAACTGGAACGAGCACCGCGTTATGGCTGACCTGAATGCTCCGCTGAACCGTTCGGGCTCCATCCGCAGCCGTTATGTCTTTTCGTGGGATGATACTGACACCTTCAGGGTGCGTGAGCATGTAAATCGTATTGGCGCTCTGGCCAATTTCACAGCCGATCTTTCTTCCCGTGACAGTCTCAACTTCGGCTTTCAGTATGAAAGAACCCGTAATGACGGCGCCTCATGGGGCACTAACGTACCGATCTGGTATGCTGACGGCACAAAAACTCATCTGCCACGCAGCACGAACCCTGCTGCGAAATGGAGTCAGGCTACACGCGATCAGTATACAGCTTTTATCGACTATGATCATGATTTTTCACATGGCTGGCACCTGAAAGCAGGGTATATGCGCACTCAGGGCAGCTCTTACAATAATCTTGGCGTAGCAAAGATAAATAATGCGGCAAAAAGTCAGGGAGGATATGCCGGTTTCTGGAATCAGGATGGTTCAGGAGCTTATCTGAACGCACTGCATGCAGAATATGAAGATGCACGTGATAATGCTGACGTACATGTTTCAGGGCCATTGCATCTTCTGGGGCGCACACATCAGCTGGTCTTCGGGTTTAACGGCTATAATGACGAACTGACACAATACACGTTTAGCAAAGCACTGGGCAACTGCTCCATTGCTGGTGTTACCCCATATTCCGGCTGTCAGTACAGAGCAACCGGACTGCCTATTTCCAACTGGCAGACATGGGACGGTTCATATCCCAACTTTGTCACACACCGCACAAAAGCACGCGAAGTCGATGTAACGCGTAATTATGGCGCTTATGCCTCAGGGCATTTCATTCTGGCTAAGGGTCTCTCTCTTATTCTTGGTGGTCGCATAAGCAGTTATCAGGCTTATACAGGCACATATAACAAAGCCAATCAGTATTCAGGCTCAACCAGTACCGGGCAGGAAAATGCTGTACTGACTCCTTATGCTGGTATGGTCTACGATTTTACGAGAAATATGTCTGTTTATGGCAGCTATACAAGTATATATACGCCACAAACCAGTTTACGAGATGAAAATAACAAACCACTCAGCCCTGTACAGGGTAAAAGTTATGAAACCGGTTTAAAAGGTGAATTTTTTAAAAAACGGCTGAATACATCTCTCGCTTTTTATCTTAATCGTCAAAGCAATGTTGCACAGGCAACAGGGGCAACCAACCTGACGACAGGCGAGGCCATTTATGAATCCGTCAATGGCGTCAAGACAGAAGGAATTGATTTTGATGCCTCCGGCCAGTTACTCCCCGGCTGGAATGTCTTTTTTGGTTACAGTTATCTTTACGAAAAAGGATTAAGCTACCGTCAGGATCCGCATCACCTGGTACGCTTTAGTACGACTTACACCTTTCCAGGGAAAATGCATCATCTGACCATCGGCGGAGGCATTTCAGCCCAGTCAAGCACACAATGGACAACAAACCCGGGCCGTCCGCTCGGCAATGGCAAATATGACAAATCAAACCTGACAGTCAGAGGTTATACACTTATCAATATTATGGCGCGTTACCGTATTAACAAATGGCTTTCTGTTGCAGGGAATATAACCAACCTCACAGACAAAACCTATGTCCGGCAGGCCGGGTTTTATGATGGTATGATTTATGGTGAACCCAGAACCTTCAACTTTACTATAAGAGGTCACTACTGAAACCAGGCAATCAGGGACTGACCTGCATGAAGTCAGCCCCTGATGATATTCTTACTGCACTACCAGTAATGCCAGACTTTCTGGCGGCAGGACTATTATATTACCTGTAGCATGCACAGCTATTTGCTGTGCTTCAGGAATATGCGCCGCATTAACAAGAGCCTGCGTCTGCACATCTGTGGGCGTCGCAGGACGGTTCATCGCATTGTAAAGATCCTGTGGTGTACCATGATGCTCATCTATAATGACAAGAGATGCTGTTTTCATTTTCAGCCCCTGCAAATCAAAGCTCATAACTTTTTTCTGATCATGGCTGCGGTTCCACAATGCAAGACTGATACCCTGATTGTTATTACGCGTTGCCAGAATATCTGAATTTTGTGGTGACACGGGCAAACGCATATCACCCAACTGATGCAGTAAAGCAAAAGCATTAAAAGCAGGTTTAGGTATACCGCGTGAGCTTAGTAAACCATAAGCGCCCGGCAGTTCACGATCGGCCACACCCTGCTCTTCAAAATCATCAGAAAAAGTCCAGTAAGACATGATTGGTGCCAGACCATCACAATCGCGGATCGTTTCAGCCAGCCAGGGAGAAATCCAGGAACGTTCTGCCGTACCATTCTTCATATCCCAGTCAGCACCAAACTCCGAGATATAAAGCGGCAGGCGGTGCAGAGATGAACGGGTGAGCGTTGCCCGTGCAACGCGCGTAGCATCGCATACAGTATTACCTGTATTTTCAGGACTTTTAGGAAGATTCAGCAGATCTGGCGGATCATTGGCATAAATATGCGTTGAGATAAAATCGACCGGCACGTGATAACGCACAACATGATCAATAAAATCACCCACCCAGTGAATAGCTCCGGTTGACGGACCACCAACCTGCAAAGCAGGATCAACGGATTTTATTGTTCTTGCCGTATTATCATAAAGGGCGAAATAACTCTCCATACGCGGAGAACCTACCCATGTCGCCTGATCCGGCTCGTTCCAGACCTCAAAAGGCCATTTACGAACTTCATCTTTCCCATATCTCTGTTCAAGGTGTGTCACAAGCGCACGAATCAGATCATTCCACTCCTCCATATGTGCCGGGGGAGTGACATTGGCACGATACCACAACGCACCTTTACTAAAATCAGTTACTGGTTTAGGCGGCTCTGAGGCAGTCATATTCATCAGAGGTTCGAGGCCACTATTGCGCCGCAGGAGGTCACTCCCGATCAGGCTCGGCATAAATGACAGCTCAACATAAGGACGAATATGTAACCGCAGAAGGTTATCATACACAGCATCAAACTTATGAAAATTATAATGCATATGACCCTGTGTATCAGGAGTCATAATACCCATACTGTCATCCAGAATACCGTGAAAACGTACGTATCGAAAATCTGTTGCTTTCTTAGTGGCTTTTGCATTTTCGACGTAAGAGTGTGTCAGAACCAGGTCTGCTCTGCCAGAGCCGAAAGCCTGCTCCCAGAAATGAGGAAACGGTTTACCGGCTGCTGTCGTATAAATTACAACAGAAGAAGATGAAGCATTCTCTGCCTGCACAGACTGTGGACGGCAAAAAAATGCAACGGCAAAACATGCGGTAATGATAGTCGAAAAATGCAACGAAAAAGCTCCCATCACCAAAAAGCATATGAATAATATAAACGAATAAAAATCAAAAAACTCATATGGCTATCGTCATCTTTTGAAAGATAAAAGTGACATATGATATTTATTCCTAAAGCAGGGAATTATTGATTTTTATTCGCACCATTATAACTATTAAAAATGTCTTTTTTCAGTTTTTTATATTAAAATTATTTATTAATATAAAAAACCAAACATTCTGAATTTATCAGATTCCCTCTGCCTCTTTACGTGCACGATTAAGTGCCTCAGCAAGGCGGGCACGTGTTGCCTGCCCCATACGGCTCATGCCACAGGCACCCCGCATACGTGAAATGGCCTCATCATCTGAACAGTCTGTTGCTATTGCCAGGCTGGCAAGGTCGACCAGCGCTGCCAGAGGCACCTTAGCCGGGTCAACCGGCTTTTCCATTGTAAGATTTTTAAAAGGCAAACGAGAGGACACAGGCAGGCGAGGCGACCAGATGAACACTCCGGCCTCATCTTCCGTTCGTTCAAATAACGCTGGTATAACACGCTGAATGCGCTCACGTATCTCCCGGCCAGCACGGGCAAAACCATGCTCTCTGGAAATATGCTGGATAAGGATATCCTCACGAATGACCCCTGCTTTATCTACTGCCTGTATAACAAGCTGTTTTAAAACGGGATCATACTCAGCCTGAAAAAAACTGGCGCCATCGGCTATGACACTGTCAGATGGCAATGAAACAGTAGCCGCAGTTTCACTGGCATATAAAGGTTCCGATATTTCGGAAGAGGCACACATATCAGCCGGAGCCTCTTCAGCTATACCTGATACCAGCAAAGCATCGTCAGCCGCTTTCTGGTCACGTTCAGCCTGCTCTGCACGCTGGCTGCGTAATTCTTCAAGCTTTTTTCTGAGCACAGCATCAATTCTCTCCGCTTCACGTGGCGCATTTGTCCACCAGTCCGTTGACCAGATACGCAGAATAGTCCAGCCCAGATTCTCGAGCACGGCCTGACGCAGCCTGTCACGATCACGCGCTGTAGCACTGCGATGATACGTCGCACCGTCACATTCGATACCAGCGAGGAAGGCACCCGGCAGATCAGGGTCAACAACACCGAGGTCAATACGAAACCCTGAGACGCCGATCTGTGTTGCGATATGCCAGCCTTTTGCTCGCAGCATTGTGGCAACCTGCACCTCAAATACGCTGTCATATCCGCCAACCGATCCCTCATGTGCACCGGCAAGAGCTTTTGTACCACGCTCAGCAAACAAAAGGAAACGACGCAAGTCATGTACACCTGCGGCCGATGTCCGTTCCGTCGCAATCTGATCGCCGCGCAATGACCCGAAAACAATAAGTTGTTCACGCGCTCTGGTAATCGCCACATTAAGACGACGCTCACCACCATCACGGTTCAGCGGTCCGAAATTCATCGAGATCTTTCCTGCCGCGTCTGGGCCATATGTCAGCGAGAACAAGATAATATCACGCTCTTCACCCTGAATATTTTCAAGGTTTTTAACCAGCAGAGGCTCTGACGCTCCTTCTCCCGTGAAACGCTCGAGTGCCGGATCTTTTCTGACCTCAGCCTCAAGCAGCTCAGTAATCAGCTTTTGCTGCTCACTGTTAAAAGTCACGACGCCAACGGAGCGATCAGTGCCATCACGCATAATCCTGACGGCTTCTGCCACGACCATACGGGCTTCTGTCGGGTTTGTGTGTGAACCTCCTCGCCCTGGTTCATAAACCCCCTGTGACACAAAACGGAAAGACACTGCCTGGTCTGTCGTAACCGGCGCGGGAAAGGTCACCAGCCCTCCGCCATAATAAGTCTGATTTGAAAACGCGATCAGACTTTCATGGCGGCTTCTGTAATGCCAGCCGAGACTAACAGATGGCACACCTGCCCCCAGACACTCATCAAGAATGGAATCAAGATCCATCATTTCATCGGGGAACAGATCGTCCTCCCCGCCACGCCCCGCAGTAAAAAAGTCTGTTGGTGGCAGCTGCTTAGGGTCTCCCACCACGACAACCTGCCGACCCCGCCCGATAGCACCTATCGCATCCCAGGTTGTAATCTGAGAGGCCTCATCAAAAATCACCAGATCAAATGGCTCTGCATGAGGCGGCAGATACTGAGCAACCGACTGGGGGCTCATCATCAGGCACGGAGTTAATGTACGCAACGCACCAGGCATTTTTTCTGCCAGCCGGCGCACAGGTAAATGGCGCTTCTGTTTTGCAATTTCATGGGTCAGAATTTTATATTCCGGGTCATGCCGCCTTTCTGCCTCGCCTGGAATTTTACCAGCAAGCCGTGCCCTGATCAGTTTAACAGAAAGCTCTTTCTGTCTTTCATCAAGCTCACGAAAGCGCTGAATACGCCCTTCATGCGTGGCAGCCACAAACCCTTTCAGCACCTCTGAATTACTAATGGCGTGCATCATCCACCAGCGTGCGTAATTCGCTTCAAACACAGAAAAAATCGTCTCTCGCGCCACAAGTCCCTGCTCAATAGCGCTTACTAACGGTGCGAGACCAAGCTGCTCTGCCTGATGACGCGCCTGCTGCCACGAGCACCAGTCTCGCATTTCGCGCGAGGCCTCTTGCCACCCCTCCAGCCTGACACGAAGGAGCTCAGGCCAGTGCGGGTCGGCCGGGTCAGCCAGAGTCGCGATAACACCAGCACTCCGTTCTGCCAGCTCTTCCATTACTGCCTTCAAAGCCGCGAAGGCAGACTGATAAGCTGTAAGTGCCTGATAAATCGTCCCCCCAGGAGACAAAAGATCACGCCCCTCCGTCAGCAGATTTTTTAGTGACGTGCGCGCCGAAAGAAGAGTGGCTGTATCGTCTGTACATCCACCCAGACAGGCCCTGACCATCTGCCCCCACCGGAAAGCAGCAGTAATCTGTTCAAAATCAGTCTCTGTACCACGCCATAAAGCCCCGATCTCCGCTTTATAGGAAGCCGCATCAAGACGAGTGAAAATCTCCTCCCGTTCAACCAGCTTTTTAAGGTCACTTTCACAGTCTTCAGGCAGGTCGAGCGCATGCTGTGTAAGGCGCTTACGCAGTGCTTTGTGCCCCATAGAGCGAGACAGCAGCCACTTCTCATTAAGAGCACGCCACTCATTCAGCAGCTCAGCCAGAGGCAGCGTTTTTATACTCTCTTTCCAGCGGGTTTTCAGATCATCAGAAAGAGCGTGATAACGGGCAACATTCTCTTTTTCAGCCTGCACCGTATCATGAATATCCTGAGCATTTTCACTCAGCCCCCACCCAGCAATATCAGACTGCAACAAATGGGCACACAGCACTTCAATGCGGCTGAGCCGTTGCAGCGATAAATTACCTGGCTCAAGGGACAGCTTTTCAAACACTCTCTCAGCCGCTGTGCAGGCAACTGTAAGTGCCCCCAGTGTTTTACTCACTGCATCAAGCAGCCCTGCCTCCCACAGAGGAGACCAGTTCGTCTGCTCCATCCCGACCAGACGAGGTGACGTGGCAATGTCACCAATACGCTCGTATAAGACAGCCAGATCTTCAACAGTCTGCACCAGTCTGTCATAATCCTGCTCTGAATGAATATCAGCATTCGGCCATGAGAAAAGAATATTCTGTACTGACGCCTGATCAGCACGCAGACTGACACCAATCCCTCTGTAAGGCGTCCAGCCATTACGACGCGGTGTATGCAGATCGCGTACATAAGCATTCAGCTCATTACGAAGAGTATCAACTTTTTGCTTTACCTGGGCATAGTCACCGTCCTGAAAATCCTCAAGGACAGCCTGCGCCGCCTGAAACTGCTGTAATACCTCCATTTTACTGGTTTTGGGCGAAAAGAGATCAAGGCAGAACTCCCCTATACCCAACTTCACCAATCGTGCTCTCACAACCTCCAAAGCGGTACGCTTTTCAGCCACAAACAGCACAGTACGCCCCTGTGCCAGGGTATTCGCAATGATATTACCTATCGTCTGACTTTTACCCGTACCTGGCGGGCCAATAAGCACAAAATTCTCACCCGCCGCAGCACGGGCAACGGCTTTAAGCTGCGACGAATCAGCCTCCATCGGGCAGACAAGATCAGCCTCCGCCAAAGCTGTATCCAAGTCATCATGACCATCAAACCCGACAGCCGGCCCGCTCTCACCTGTCTTACTCTCTTCCTTCACACCATTAAGCAGGCGGCTGGCCACATCATTAGCTGCCAGCTGGTCACGTCGCTCGAGCAGATCTTTCCACATCAGAAATTTCGAAAAACTCAGCGTTGTCAGACTTACATGATCGCGAATTTCCCACCCGGGAATATGCAGCAGATGCAGGCGAAAAATCTCGAGAATTTTCGTAACATTAAGCCCGGCATCATCTTCGGGCAGCATGTCAGGTTCAAGTTGCGGTATACGAATATCGTAGTCTGAACGGAGCATCTCAAGCAGCGTTGCGTTAATACGCGGCTCATCACTATGCGCACGTAATGTCAGCGGAGATTTAAGGCTGACACGCTCGAGACTGACAGGAACCAGAATAAGTGGCGCCAGATAAGGCTTTGTTTTATCCTGCGGCACCCAGGCTACGGCACCGATGGTAAGAAACAGCACATTAGAGCCGCCTTCCTGCTCGGCGGCTCTCGCCTGACGATACAGCTCAACAAGAGCATTCTGCAGGGCATCATTCTCACGCTGCACTATCAGCTCGTGTCTGTTCAGTGCTTCCAGAGCATAAGCGCGCAGGGTTTCTTCATGATGTCGCTGCTGATGGATATCCTGATTGCGCGGATCCTGAGCATCCATAAAGCCGGCAGAAGAAACAAAACGCAGAGGCTTTGTCGTGCCACCTACCCGCATATCAGCCAGAATATCTTCAAGTTTTTCAGGAGCGGGACAGTCAATTTTAATCAGCTGACGGTCAGACTCCGGCAGCCTGAGCAGGCGGTTACGTCCGGTCATGTCAAGCAGACGGTTACACCAGCGCTGCACCCGATCTGCCGGGCGGTCAGGCAGCCTTTCCAGCTCTTTCTCTTCGCGCAGCACAGGAGCGGCTTCGAAAACGGGCTGCTCTGCCATATCGGGAGTAACAGCATCCTCCCCGTCAGCCGCCTGAGAAGAAACCAGTGTTGAAAGCGGCCTGATACGACGCAAACGCGCACGATAGATATCAATAACAGCGCGAAATGCCTCATCATCATCGCTGATATTACGCAGTGTACTTTCACCACGCTCACAAGCCACAGAGAAGCCAGGTTTCTGCGCCGCTGTGACCAGAGTGGTTTCAAACACACGCAAATCATCAAGTTTCAGACGATTGCGTATACCAGGCAGGTCCTGCACGACAGAGGTCATAGCATCCTGCCCTGCCAGCCACAGACCAGCAAAAGCGTGCCCCTGGGTCAGAACAATCACTGGCCTCAGGCCAGCAGCTTCAAGGCAGGCCGCAAAAAGCACTGTGGTATCGAGGCAGGTGGCAAGTCGCTCGTCATATATCTGTGCAGGCAGGCGAATACGCTGACCACTTTCAACAAATGATGCCGGCGGGTTAACATATGTCAGATTAAGCCCGCATACTGCACACCATATAGCCTGCGCCTGAGCCCAGACCCGGGCTTTATCGCCCTGATATCCTTCAAGTGACGGTGACTGACCTGCTTCACGTAAAATATCAGAAGCACTGCGCAGAACACGGGCGACAGCAGGGTCATTAGGTAGCACAAAAGCTGCCAGAATATCAGGAAGCCCTGCCAGCCCCCCCCACTCATTACGTGCAAGAATACGAATATCATGCGTGGTTTCTGTCAGAATCTGACCATCAGCCCGGGCTGTCAGCGTAATTGTTGCCCGCGAGGCCTCAGTCTGTGCAGCGAGCAGCGCACCGTTCAGCGCCACGTCACGGTCAGGCAGCATATACAACTGCTGCGCCCTTACCTGCTGAAGATGCCAGGTGCGCGGCATAAGAAAAGCCGGATCGCAGCTAAGGGTTATGTCAACCTGCTGATAGTCATGGTACGTGGTATTATCAAAAATCAGCTCTTCGAGAACAGGCACGCTGTTCTCCCACAGGCTTGCATTCATTGCATCCTGCACTCTGACTGTAAGAGCCGGAGCCGGGACAGGTGGAGCTATATCAGCATTTTCAGAAATCTGCTTATGCTCAGTGTCCACCGCCAAGTCTCCTCTGCACGATATATGTTTATGGTGCTGTAACAAGGCATGTCGACAGCACCATAAAGAAAATAGTCAGCGCACATTATAGAGAATTGTCTCAGACTGACCATAGCCAGCGGCAGATAACACCTCAGAGACTATCACACCCCAGAGCCAGCGCCCCGGCCATAGCACATTCTTCATCAAGGTCAGCGCTGGCACCCCCAACCCCGACAGCCCCCAGCAGCTTGCCATGACGCAGCAAAGGCACCGCCCCTTTTGCGTAAATCATATTATCCCCTTCGAGCGATGAAATACGGTTCATCACAACTGAAGCGGGCGGAATGTCACCACTTTTGCACCGTGTTGCTGCTGCTGTCAGAGCTTTGCCCTGGCAGCCATATATGCTGGCCCAGTTTGACTGATCCATCCGGGCAAATGAAACCAGTCTGCCGCCTGCATCACACACCGCTACACACACATCTATCTTCAGCTCTTTTGCACGTAACAAAGTCGCTGTCAGGGCTGTTTGTGCCTCATCAAATGTTATCATCTTATTTTCCTTAACAGGTTATGAAAGCTGTACATTTAAACCCCACAGAAACCCGGCCAGAGTATCCTCACCCGAACTGTAACCATGCTGTGTTATAGGCCGCACCAGACGCAGTCTCTGCTCAGGAACAGAGTGAATGAGAGGGTAAAATTGCAGGAACTTTTGCCAGTCTTCTGATGCATGCCGATAACTGGCTGATTTCAGAAAAAAATATGACACTGTTGTTGTTTTTTCTTGAGCGTCATAAAAAATATCTGAAAAAAAATCAGAAGGAAATTCTGTGCTGACATAAGTAGCCAGCATCATACCACATAAAAAATCATCACCGGCTGGTGTCAGACCCCGACCAAGCCCAAGCCCCTGTGCAACACCTGCGGCAATAAGATTTTTATCGCCCAGCCTTAACCCCTGCCGTAAATCTGTGAGGGACCACCCTGCGACTTCCAGGCAAAAGGGATCATTCAGAACAGCAGCCAGATACTCTGAATGTCTCTGAACACAGGCACCGTCATATAAAGCGGCCTCATAGCAAACCCGCTGCTGCCAGTATTGTTCTGTTACAGGGCAATCGGATGCTATTTCAATAGCATCAGAAAGGTTTATGATAAGTTCGTCATTACATATTTTCTGACTGTTACAAAAAATTTCACAGTTATCATCAAAATATACAGGCCATGTTTCAAGGCGCACAGTATAAGGTGTCATACGCTCTGAAACAGGAGAAAAGATAAGCATAGACCGGGCGTCTCCCTCACCCGCAAGCGCATAGACATGCCTGTCAAACCGCGCCAGAACTCTGAGCCGCTGCTTATCATGCCTCAGAGCAGTCATAGCGAAAGACGCAACCGATGAGGCCTGAATAACGCTCATACAGTTTTCAGAGCTTTTTCATCCGGATAAATCCAGGTACCAGCCTCTCCTGCAGCAATCTCTTTAATCTGAGAGAGAGAACCTATTGCGGCACATTTACCCGTTTTGCGCACAAAGTTCACAGCAGCCTCTATTTTAGGTCCCATTGACCCGCGGGAAAAAGCTCCGGTCATAAGCTGTTCGGCAGTTACTTTGTGCAGTAATTTCTGTTGTGGTGTATCATAGTTTTCATAAACACCAGGGACATCGGTTGCGATAACAAACAGGTCAGCGGGAATATGTGCTGCCAGCAGGCTCGAAGCCCGGTCTTTATCAATAACAGCCTCTACCCCCTCCATCCGGTTTTCGCCTGTATCAACAACAGGTATGCCACCACCACCGGCACAAATAACGAGTGTGCCGTTATCAAGCAGCCACCTTATAGGACGATGCCACAAAATGCGTTTTGGCTGTGGGGACGGCATAACACGGCGCCATTTGCGGCCATCCTGACGAAAAACCCAGCCATGGGCTGCGGCCATCTGCTCTGCCTGCGCCTCATCAAACACCGGTCCAACAAATTTGCTGGGGTCAGAAAATTCGGGGTCATCTCTGTCAACCTCCACACGGGTGAGCAATGTGGCAACCGGCACATCATACCCCAGAATATTGCCCAGAGCCTGCTCAAGCATGTAGCCAATCATACCCTCAGTAGCAGCGCCCATCACATCAAAAGGGTAAGGTTCTGCTCCTTTAAAAGCATCGGCCTGCATTGCCAGAAGCCCAACCTGCGGACCATTGCCGTGCGTCAGAATAACCTGATGGGTCCGCGCGACCGGGGCAAGAGACTGCGCAGCCACCCGGGCATTGTTCCATTGTGTTGCCATGCTTAGCGGTTCACCGCGTTGCATCAGGGCGTTACCGCCCAGTGCTATCACCAGTTTCATGATGACCCTTACGTTAAGGAGGTTCTGTCAGAACCGGGAAAGTTCACATAATGCACAATAGTTCGTATATAACAACTCATTTCGATACGTTATCGTTAAGAGTGTAAAAAAAATCATAGCCGGCTATCACAGCTGAGGCCGGGAAACTGCACATTATGCAAACATTTGTTTTTTTCTGAGTGAAACGCGCTATAACGCCTTAGAAATCACCATACCTGAGCTCAGACGTCAGGCCCATCAACCTGCGCCGCCTTTTAGTCGCGCTAAAAAACGGAATGTGTTTGTGAGTAATTCCAGTGCAGCACCAGCTGACAAACCAAAAGGTGTTGTTGGCTCTCTGGCCCACGGCCTGAACATCATTATGGCGTTTAGCAAAGCGCATCCGCGCATGACGCTCTCTCAGGTGTCAGAGAAAACAGGCATGGACCGTGCCGGAGCACGTCGTTATTTGCTGACACTGGTGCATCTGGGCTTCGTTGTGCAGGACGGCAGATTATTTCAGCTCACACCAAAAGTACTTGAACTGGGATACTCTTATCTCTCATCCGTCCCTCTGACGGATAAAGCTCAGTATTACCTCGATCGAATCCGCGATCAGACCGGCTTTCCCGTCGCTCTGGGTGTGAGGGATGAACTCTATGTTGTGCATCTTGCCTCAGCCAACAGTGACGAATTTAACTCCCCCGGGCTCACTATTGGCCGACGCTTTCCCATTGCCTATGCATCAGCCGGTCGCTGTATTCTTGCAATGATGGAAAAAGCTGAGCGTGAAGCTTTACTCAAAGACATTAAGCTGGTGCCTATGTCAGACATGAGTGTTGCGACAATCAGTGCTCTGAACAAGCAGCTCCAGATCATTCGCAAGCAGGGCTATGCATTAGTCGATCAGGAAATGCAGACTGGCATACGCTCACTTGCTGTGCCTGTTTTTAATGCCAGAGGGCAGATTGCCGCAAGTTTTAACACTTTTACCTTCAGCAACCTTGTGCCTGCTGCGCAGCTCATTTCTGACGCTTTACCCGTTATGCAGGCTGCTGCTGAAGAACTTCAGGCGACTCTCATTTAATATCTTCCTTACCCTTGCTCCCCATGTGACGGCAAGGGACTCCTTTTTCCTCTGAAAATGCTAATATTTTCTCACCCGGCGGGGCAAACTTCTGCCGGGATATATGCGCTTACGGTAGTCATATTTTCTCTGTTGTTCAGCGCACCATTCAGAGATTCAATAAAAAAGTTTCGTATTCGACACATTTTCTCTCTTGCAATAAATGCGTAAAATGTTTCAAATTCGCACATATGTTCACATTAAGAACTTTAGCGGAGAGTATAACCTTTGAAACAGCTTCGCGTCGGGGTTCATTACGAACCATCTAATATCGACCCCCATCTGGGCGCTGCAGAGCTGGCCCTGCAAATGACCAATGGTGTTTTTGATACGCTGGTAAATAAAACCACTGATGGTGAGTATCTGCCTGGTCTGGCTGAAAGCTTTCAGATTTCAGAAGACCAGTGCAGCTATATTTTTACCCTGCGTCGCGATGTTCTGTTTCATGATGGCACCGCTTTTACTGCTCATGCCGTTCAGGCCTCGTTTGAGAGGGCTCGTGACCCTGCCAGCAAATCACAGCTGGCAGGCAGTCTGCTGGGCAGCTACAGGTCCTGTCATATTATCAATGATTACTGCCTCGAAATTCTGCTCGACAAACCTTATGCCCTCTTTCTTGATGCTTTAAGTCAGGCATGGCTTGCCCCTATGTCAGTCAAAGCCATGCAGGAAAATGGTCCTGGTTTCATGCGGCACCCCGTTGGGACAGGTCCTTTCATCTTTGACCGCTGGGAGGCCGGAAACTGCCTGGTCATCAGGCGCAACCCGGCTTACGCCTGGGCACCACCAGTGGTAAAAAACCAGGAAACGGCTCATCTTGATGAAATCGTCTTCAAATTTATCGCTGATGATAAAAAACGAAGTGAAGCTTTTGAGAAAAATGAAGTTGATCTGATTTTTGCTGCAAACCCAGGAGATGCAGCTCCTCTGCGCGCGCGCCAGGATACAGATGTAACAGTCTGGCCCATCCGTGGTGTGCCTGTCTGTCTTATGCTCAACATAAAGCGCACCCCCACAGACAGTCTGGCGGTCAGACAGGCTCTCAGCCACGCCATTAACAGAGACGCCCTGGTTACAGAAGTATTTAAAGGAGAATTTACCCGCGCATATGGCCCGGTCTCGCAGTTTACGCTGGGTTATGAACCAGGTGTGGAAACATTTTATCCTTATGATCCAGACAAAGCTGTCACCTTACTTGAACAGGATGGCTGGATTATGCAGGCAGATGGCAGACGTTATAAAAATTCTGTTCCGCTGGAAGTTATTTTTTACGCTTTACCGGTTAATTTCTACCCTGAATTTGGCGATATTATCACGCGCGAACTCGCCCCTCTGGGCATAACAGTCAAAGTAGAACTTTGCTCACCCCCTGCATGGATTCAGGCCGGCATGCAAGGGCTGCACAATATGATCCCACAGGGAAAATATGCCAGCTCATCGCAGCTTCTGGGGTTTGTCTATCATTCCCGCAACAGTGGTGCGGGCGGTTACGGCTGGAGCAAACGCGGCCCTGAAGATTATCCCGAAATTGATACTCTCATTGAGCAGTCTGACACCTGTATCGATAAAGCAGGATATGTCCCTTTATTTAACAAGGTACAGCTTGCGGTTATGCAGGCGGCTCTGGCTGTTCCCCTGCATTGCAATGCTAATATTGTTGCTGCCCGCACAACAGTCAGCGGCCTGACTTTTGATGCCATCGGGGCCTACCCCCTGTTTCATGACACAACCATTCAGAAAAGTGAGGGCTGACTGATGACCTCCCGTATTCTCATTCGCCCGCGTGAATATCATGACTCTGTACGCCTGATGCGTGCTTCAGAAGCTATTCGTCAGGAGAACGGCGTCACTGAAGCCATGACTATGATGGCGACAGTTAATAATAAAAAAATTCTTGATACATCAGGCCTGTTAACTGATGCCGTTAAAGCTGCAAACCCCGATGATCTGATTATCGCTGTTGTCGCAGATACGGAAGAGGCTGCTGAACGCGCCGTTGCCGCAGCTCAGTCTTTCCTGTCACAAAAAGTGCAGAGTGGACAGCAAACACTCCAGCCGCGTTCGGTTGACGCTGCCTGCGCTCTAAACCCGGCCATTAATATGGCCTGCATTTCTTTACCTGGTGTTTATGCGTATCGCGAAGCAAAACGCGCTCTTGAGCTGGGGCTGAACGTCTTTTTATTCAGTGACAATGTCAGTCGCGAAGATGAGCGTAAACTCAAAGAGCTGGCCCAGGAAAAAAACCGCCTGCTTATGGGCCCCGACTGCGGCACAGCCCTGATCAACGGTGTGGGTCTTGGCTTTGCCAATGCTGTGCGCAAGGGAAAAGTTGGTCTTGTTGCGGCATCCGGCACCGGCACCCAGGAGATTTCTTCTCTGCTTGACTGGCTGCACTGTGGTGTAAGCCAGGCCATTGGCACGGGCGGACGCGACCTGCAACACGACATTGGCGGCCTGACAATGTTGCAGGGGCTGGCCATGCTTGCCGCAGATCATGGTACAGATGTTATTGTCGTCACATCAAAGCCACCCAGCCCGGAAATTGCTGAGAAAATTATTGCATTTTGCTCACGTCAGACCAAACCTGTTGTAATTAACTTTATCGGGCAGAGTATAACCGGGCAGAAAGGCAATATTACTTTCACCTCAACCCTGGCCGAAACAGCCCTGACAGCTGCACGCCTGCTTAACCCCTCCTGCGAGCTGCCGCATCTGAGCAGTGCTGACACAAACAAGTTTATGCAAACCGCACGTGCTGCACGCAAACCATCGCAACGTTACCTGCGTGGCTTATATGCTGGTGGTACCCTTTGTTATGAAGCGCTGTTTCTGCTTCGTGAACAACTGGGCGGTATCTACTCCAACCTGGAGCACGGCGCATATGAACTGAAAGACCTCTTTAACAGCAAAGAGCATACCATTATCGATATGGGTGAGGATGCCTATACCGAAGGGCGCGCTCACCCGATGATCGATCCCTCGCTCAGAAATCAGCGTATCCTCAGAGAAGCTCAGGACCCGGATGTGGCACTCCTCCTCCTCGATCTTGTTATCGGCTACGGTGCGCATGAAAACCCGGCTGCACAACTGGCAGAAACCATTACACAAGCCCGCGCCATCACACAGGCAGACGGGCGCGATCTGCCAGTGATTGTTACAATCTGCGGTACAGAAAACGACATACAAAATTATGAAAAACAAGCCGAGCAGCTATGGGCTGCCGGTATTCTTGTCGCAGGCAACAATGCTGAGGCCGTCACACTGGCTGGCCATTATCTGGAGACACTCAATGACTGAGCAGCAACCCTCTCCTTTATTCGGACAAACTCTGAGTGTGGTGAATATCGGCATTGACCTCTTTGCCGAAACACTCAGGCAGCAATCGGTCGATGTTGTACAGGTGCAGTGGAGCCCTCCTGCCACTCAAAATGAAGACCTGATGAACCTGCTCGACTCTCTGCTCTGATTCACTCTCCTCTGTTTGCGGAAAAAAATACCATGTCTGCCCTGAAAACTCTGATTGAAGATGCCAATGCCAAAACGCTTGATATTATTCTGCGAGGCAAACCACGGCTGATTGACGTTGCCCCTGCACTAAACGTAGTGCCTGGTATGACGCCCAACCTGATTATGCACGCAGGGCCTGCTATTGAGTGGGATCGTATGTGCGGCCCCCACAAAAATGGTGTCACCGGGGCTGCCCTGTGGGAAGGACTGGCCAGCACCCCCGAAGAAGCCGACCAGAAAATTCGTAGTGGTGAAATTCTGATCGCCCCATGCCACCATCATGTTTCTGTTGGTGCAGGTGCAGGCATTATCTCAGCCTCCACTCCCATGCTGGTTGTCGAAAATGCAACATTTGGCAATCGCGCCTATAGCTGCATCTCTGAGGGAGGTGGTCTGCGCCTGCTGAAATGGGGAGCGTATGACGAAACTGTCTTTAAAAATCTGACATGGCAGGCGAAAGTTTTTGCTCCTGTGCTGAGTAAAGCACTTCAGGCCTCGGGTCCGATAGATATTCGTAATATTATCTCTCGTGCTGTGGAAATGGGCGATGAATGCCATAACCGCTCTGTCGCGGCGACGGCACAGTTTCTTAAAGAAATGTATGCCTATCTCGTCGCTCTTGATATGCCCGGAGAAGATGTCAAAGCATCAATAAAATTTCTTGTAGAATCAGAGCATTTTCTTCTTCATGCCATTATGGCTGCAGCAAAGGCGATGCTGGTTCCGGCCGAAGGCATTGACTACAGCACGATCGTCACAGCTATGTCGCGCAATGGTGTCGATTTTGGCATTAAGGTCAGTGGTCTGGGCGACCAGTGGTTTACCGCACCAGCCAACCCTGTCACGGGGCTTTTCTTCAGAGCAGAATGGAACGATTCAAACGCAGCTCCTGACCTGGGTGACAGCGCCATCACAGAAGTCATCGGTCTTGGTGGCTTTATTCAGCCAGCGGCTCCGACTGTTACGCAATATGTACAGGGAACGGTGCAGCAGGCCATTGCCAACACGCTCGAGATGCAGGAGATTTGTGCAGCCTCTAACCCTGACGTTCGTATTCCTGCCATGGATTTTGCACCAGGCCCCATTGGCATTGATATTCGTAAAGTGGTGCAGACAGGCATTCTCCCTCTGCTTGATACCGCCATTACTCACAAAGAAGGCGGGTTAATTGGTGCCGGTGAAGTACGTGCACCCATGGGCTGTTTTGAAGCTGCCCTTAAAGCATTTGGTCAAAAAATAGCAGGGGCACAGGCATGACCTCACTCATTGACAAAATTAACGCTGCAAACGAAGAAGCTTTTTCTCGCCTGGTTTCTGCTAAACCGGTGTGGGTCGATGTGCAGCCTGCCCTCAGTGTACTGCCTGGCATGACCCGTCATACAGTACTGCATGCAGGTCCACCCATTGCCTGGCAGAATATGTGCGGCCCGCAAAAAATGGGTGTCGTGCAGGCTGTTCTGCATGAAGGTCTGGCCGCAGATGAGGCTGATGCTGAAGCAATGATCTTGTCAGGGCAGGTTACTGTTGCCCCCTGTCACGAATATGGTGCTGTTGGTGGCATGGCTGGCATTACCTCTGCCTCCAGCCCTATGGCTGTTGTGTATGATAGTGTGCATGATCGCTATGGTTATTCACAGCTCTTTCAGGGGCCGGCCTCAGGCCTGCAAAACCGCGACGACTATAACCGCGAAGCCCGCAAACGCTGGACCTGGCTTGAAACCGTGCTTGGCCCGGTGGTGGGCAAAGCTGTTCGCAGCACACAGGGCATTCCGGTTAAACCTATGATTGCCCGCGCCCTTGAAATGGGCGATGAGTGCCACAACCGCAACAGCGGCGGCAGCCTGGTTATTCTTAACGCTCTCATTCTGCCACTTTATGAAACCTGCACAGACCCCGCTCTGCTGCATGAGGTGCTCGACTACCTGAAAGTAAACGAGCAGTTCTCACTCTGCCTTTCAATGGCGGCAGGTAAAGCCATGACAGATGCCACAAAAAATATCCCCTACAGCACAATGGTCTCTGCCATGTGTCGTAACGGTGTTGAGTTTGGCATTAAAGTCAGTGGTCTGGGTGAACAGTGGTTCACCGCCCCTGCCAGCCGGATTGAAGGATTATTCTTCTCCTCTGAATGGAGCGATGCCGATGCTGTGCCCGACATTGGCGACAGCAGCATTATGGAAACGATTGGTCTTGGCGGGCATGTTCAGGCTGCAGCACCGGTGCTGCAGCAATTTGTTAATGGCTCATTTGCCCGTGCAACATCGGTAGTGGAGAGCATGCAGCTGATTACACTGGGTCAGGTTACTGAGTTTAAAATTCCGAATATGAATTTTACCGGTGCACCTACAGGCATTGATATTCGCAAAGTAGTGCAGGCAAACCTGACACCTGTCATTGATACTGCCATTGCTCATAAAAAAGGTGGTGTCATCGGTGCCGGGCAAACCCGCGCACCCTTTGACTGTTTTGCTCATGCGCTGCGGGCTTTCAGCGCACGCTATATGCAACAAAGTCAGTAAAAAAGAATGTCCCGCTTCTTTCCTGCAAAGAAGCGGGCAGGAGATCAGGCGCAGCGCAGACGAAAACGCGTCATTTCTGATGGCACACCAAGACGCAGTGCAAAACCTGGCCATAACCCTGTACCGTTACTGACATAAAGCGTCATCCCGCCAATCTGATAACGACGGGAGACAAACCCGTTATTACCTCGCGCAACAAGCCAGGACAATAAAGGTAACATACCGCCATGAGTGTGCCCTGAAAGCTGAAGAGCCACACCCCGCTCTGCAGCATTGTGCGCTTCACCAGGCTGATGATCGAGCAAAATAACAGGGGCATCAGCAGGTTTTCCGGCCAGAGCTGCCTCAGGGTCGGGGCCAGCTAAATGATGCCCGGATGCAGAGCGGTCTGTCACACCGGCAATCACAAGCCGGGCGTCACCACGCTTTACGGTATCATGGCTGTTTAAAAGCATCTTAAACCCAAGGGATGATAAATGCTTCATCCACGCATCATAATCAAAAAAATACTCATGGTTGCCAGGTACAGCGAGCACACCATCAGGCGCACTGAGATTTGAAAGTGGTGCAATATCATCACGGCGCATGGCAACAGAGCCATCAATAAAATCACCTGTAATGACTATCATATCTGCCTGAGCTGCATTTGCACGCTCTGTAACTGCCTCTGTCCATGTGCGAGGAAAAAGCCGGCTGATATGCAGATCACTCAGCTGAAGGAGCGTATAACCGTCAAATGCCTTATCCAGCCCAGGGATAACAACTGTTACATCTTCAACCGGTGGCACACGCAAAGCATTTACCAGAGCAAACGCCGCCAGAAAACCAGCAAATCCTCCGGCAGCTATACGTACCACCGGAGGAATATGTAGCCACGGCCCTTTAACTACAGCAGCGACCACTACACCACCATCAAGCAACAGCTGAAACAGAAAGAGAAATACAAGTGTGCCAAAGCCCCAGTTAAACAATATAACAACCGGGCGCGGAAACTCAGGGGCAAACACGGAGCCTGAAGAACAGCGACACCAGAAATGATACAGCGCTGCCACGATAATCAGCACTGCGCACCCCGGTTTCACCAGCAAAGGCAATGGTAGCGGAAGCAGCCAGTCAGCAATGACAAACAACGGTAAAAACATAAAAATAAGCATGCGCACAGCTTCTGTTCCTTCGCTGAGATCACGCACGACACTCAGCGTCACACGTCGAAGATACTTCTCTGTTACACAATTTTGCTCATAAACCGAATGACATCTGCTGAGTGACCTTTACCCGGGATAAAACTCAGACAACACCTGCCCAGCTATTGCGCCGCCAGTCACTCACCGCAAAAGGTTCCCCTCCGGCCTCCACACCGGCACAGGCAACGGCTCCGAAACACAAAGCTCCCGATGGCCGCAGAGCAATATCATGCCCCAGAGCCCGCAACGCTGCTTCTGACGGATGTCCGTCCTCAACCAGAAGCTGTCCGCCTTCACTACGCCAGCGCGGGGCCGCCACAGCCGAAGCAATATCTTCTCCGCGCCGCATCATCCGGTCAATCACCTGCAGTAATGTCTGCACCTGCCCGTCAGCCCCTGGTGTTGCCAGTGCCATCACCCCATTTTGTGAACGCACCATAGCCGGGGCCAGTGTATGCACAGGCCTGCGTCCTGCTGCCCAGCTATTTGCGCCTGAGGTAAACCCGCCGGCTCTGTTGTTGAGCATAATCCCCAGCTCAGGCACCAGCAGACAGGAGCCAAAATCATCAAACACGCTCACAAGGGATGATACCACCATGCCATGACAATCCGCGACAGAAACACCGGCTGTATGCAGGTAAGCACGAGGGCCACCCCGCCGTGATGCACGGTCAGGATCTGCCTGCAACGCTACATCAAGAAGGGCTGCCCCCTCAGCTGCACGGTCACGATAAGCGAAGGAGGCCTCTGTCAGTTCAATCGCAATATGATCAGCCTGCATGTCTGTCTCAGGTGACCAGCGACTAAAATTCTTCAAAGCCATGCCGAGCAACACACCCTGTGCAGGGGGCGGCTGCACCAGCACCGTTGCTTCCCCCAGGCGGATAGCGAGTGGCTGCATGATGTCTGTCTGATGGGCAGAAAGGTCGTGCTCATCCAGGGCGCCACCATATGCAGCAACACGACGCGCCACGTCTGCTGCATAATCTGTGGCATAAAAACACTCAGGCCCCCGCTCAGCAAAACGCCGCAGTACAGATGCAAGTTCGGGCTGCACCCAAAGCTGCCCGGCTTTCAGGCTCATCAGTGGCCAGATGCTGCTCCCGTTACGTTCCAGCCTGGGCGTATGCGCCTTAACGACCTGAGCAAGAGACTCTGAGAGCACAATCCCATCTTCAGCCAGGCGAATAGCCTTCTCAAAAATAATAGCAAATGGCAGCCGGCCCCAGCGGGCATGCATGCGCGCCCAGGCACCAGCAATACCAGGCACGGTGATGCTGTTAGCCCCTTCATCAGTGCAGCGTGTCGCTTTAGCCGGAAAAGCCCCGGCCCCGCTAACGGCAAATGTCTGCTCGCCCTCTGCAACGAGTGCAAATAAATCACCGCCAATGCCGCAGGCATCAGGTGCGACAACGCACAAAACAGCCTGTGCCGCAATGGCGGCATCTGCCGCACTGCCGCCACGTGACAGGACATCCTGCGCAGCGGATACGGCAAGCGGATGCGCCGCAGACACAGCCCCTGCCGGACCGGAAATAACCGGTCTGACAGGCGATGAAAAACCATCAGCAATATGCCAGTGCCTGTATGTCATGTCTAAACCGCCGTATACCCGCCATCAACCACAAAGGAGGTGCCCGCCATATAGCGACCGCCCGCAGCAGCCAGAAGCAGAATAAGTGCTGCAACCTCATCTGGTGTGCCATGTCGCCCGAGCGGAATTTGCTTATCAATCACCTTACGTTTTTCATCAGGGTCATGCTGATAAGACCAGAATGGATCATTAAAAGGGGTCTCGATCCAGCCAGGCAGCACGCAGTTAATACGAATACCCTGAGGCGCAAGCTCTGCGGTCAGACTACGGGCAAGACCAGGTAAAGCCGCTTTGGTCGCCTGATAGGCAGACATACCGGCATGCCCTCTGATCGCCCCGGTTGAAGACGTAAACACCACGCTCGCATTGTCAGACATGGCCAGATAAGGCGCTGCCGCCTGAGTAAAGAAAAACGGCATTTTGAGATTAAGGGCCACGGTGCGGTCCCACATCTCCTCTGTCCAGTCTGCCAGAGAAGCAGAGACCATAAGCGCTGCGGTAATAATTACCGTATCAACTCCGCCAAACTGCTTGACAGCCAGAGCTACAGCCTCCTGCGGGACAGCAGGGTCAGACAGATCACGCTGAAGAAACAGACATTCCCCGTTGCTCTCTTCATCAACCACGCTCCGGGCCTCAGCCCGGTGGTCAATCAGGACAACATTATCGCCCTGTTCGCGAAATTTTCTGACACAGGCGCGACCTATACCTGTAGCACCACCTGCTACAATCACTGTTGCCATGGTGTGTGTCTCCTTATTGTTTGCCGCCAAGAACAAGAGGCAAAGATGTCAGCCCACGCAGACCAGGGTGCAGCCTCAGCTCTGAAGGGCCATCTGTTTCAAGGCGGTCAACTTTTTCTGCCAGAGTACGGAAGAAAACCTCGCCCTCAAGGCGGGCCATCATCTGCGCCACGCAGGCATGTGGGCCGGCGCCATAACCAATCTGGCGGGTTATTCTGCGGCGAATATCAAAACGATCAGGCTCTTCCCACGCAAGCGGATCTCGCCCGGCTGAACCTATCAGAACCAGTACTTTTTCATGCTTACCCAGTCGCTGCCCTTCGAACTCGAAATCTTCAGTCGTAGTGCGGAACAGACTTTGTGATGAACTGTCGTAACGCGTAGCTTCTTCAAAAGCAGCACGGGCAAGGGATGGATCTTCACGCAGCAATGCCCACTGCCCGGGGTGCTCAGCCAGCGCACGCAGGCACAAGCCTATTGAGTCAATCGTGGTATCAACCCCGGCAGAAAGAAAAGACCTCACAAGCAGCTTTGCCTCAGCGTGCGTGATCTCACCCCTGTCAGCAGCGGCATACATCGCAGCGCCCAGGCCATCATCCGTCAGAGCCGAGCGCTCACAATGAGCATCAACCCAGGCACTCACTTCTTCAGCCCGTGACAAAAGCTGATCATACCATGGTGTACGCGGCCCGAATGCACCAAACACCATACCGCCATAGACGAGCATCATGTCACGGTCGAGAGGAGGCATACCCACAGCGTCAGGAAACACCTTCATGGGAAAAGGCAGAACGAGCTCTGACACAGCTTCAATACGGCCACGCTCTGTTGCTCTGCTTATCAGGTCATCTGCCACACCGGTAAACTCGGTACGCATTTTTTGCAGAGCACCCGGGGTAAACAAACGCATCAGTACCTTGCGGGTGCGGTCATGGTCGGGCGGGTCAACCTCAAGAATAATGCTGGGCTGACGCCAGTTTTTATCTTTAAAATAATTCGTCAGCCCACCCCCACCGGCGTTGCTGAAACGCTGCCAGTCGGTCAGTACTGTGCGCACCTGGTCATAGTGGTGCACCACCCAGATATTATGCTTTTCAAGCCAGACAACAGGCCCAAGAGCACGCAGCTGTGCATAATAACGATAAGGATCAGCCCTGAACTCTGCTGAAAACGGATCGAGGTCTGAAACAACGCGTTTATCCGTAATAATAGTCATGAGTGTTGTCCTCTCATTCTGGCTCTGTAGGCACGGGTTTCGCTCTCATCCACATCCAGATCAGCTGTCAGAACCACTCCGTAGGCAGACAAAGCTCCGTCACGTGTCACACGACCGTCCCGCACATCCTCCAGCACATGCACGGGGTCACGCTCTAAGGGGTCGCCATAGCCACCACCACCCGCCATGACATGACGGTAAACATCACCCTTACCAAGTATAATCGGATCAAGCGGCATAGCCGGCAGAATGCTCTCCTGCCCCTGCGAGATCAGAATATTTGAAGCTGCCGCACCAGGCTTGCCACCAAACAGACCATGTGGCGGATATTTCACTTTATCAGAACGCACACCAAAATAGACGTTATCCTGCAGAATGCGATATTCGCGCAGAATACCGAGGCCACCACGCTGTTTACCCGCTCCGGCCGTATCAGGCACAACACCATAACGCTCAATACGAATGGGATAGTCTGTCTCTATAATTTCGACAGGAACATTTGCCTGGTTAGAGGCCATATGAGGTACACCCTCCTGGCCATCATGCTGTGCTGTTCCGCCCCACACACCCATTACGCACTCAGAAAACACAAAGGTACGGCCACGATACACGCCACTGAAACTGGGCAAAGTAGACCCGCCTGCACCGTCAGCTGCCACACTCTCGGGCAGACACGGCGCCAGTGCCCCAAATACACAATCAACAATACGATACCCTGTAATACCCCGGCCACCGCAGGCCGCGGGGTAAGTACAGTTTAACACAGTACCTTCTGGCGCAACGACTTTAATAGGACGGGTATAACCGTGACAGTTGGGAACGTCAGCCCCCATAACTGAACGCAGTGCCGCGTAAACATTCGACTTACAAAAAGAGATAGGCGCGTTGATACCACCAGCAACCTGCTCTGAAGTTCCTGTCCAGTCAGCGGTTACTTCATCACCCTGCACATGCAGGGCCAGGCGAAAAACAACCGGGGCTCCCTGCTCTCCCAAACCGTCAATATGGTCTTCAAAAGTATAGATACCATCAGCAATTGAACGAATAGACTCACGAGCCAGACGTTCAGCATAGTCATGTAGCGCCGCGGTATAAAAATGCAGCTCCTCACGACCATAACGCCGCAGCATATCAGCGAATGCACGATCACCGGCCTGAACTGCCGCACATTGCGCTGCAATATCCCCCAAAACCAGGTCGGGTGTACGCACATTTGCCGCAATAATAGCGTGAATGGCGGTGTCAGGCACATTTTTACGAAACAGCTTTAAAAAAGGAAGACGCAGCCCTTCCTGATGAATGCTGACAGAACTGAGAGAGTTACTGCCAGGCACCAGCCCGCCCACATCAACATGATGCGCAATGGTAGCTGCCCATCCACACAAAATGCTGTCATGAAAAAGAGGTTTTACAACATAAATATCTGGCAGATGCTGCCCTGATGCCAGGTAAGGGTCATTGCCAACAAAAACATCACCCTCATCAATATTTCCGGCATACTCTGTGATCAGATGCTGCATGGCATCATAAAAACTACCAAGATGCATGGGAGTTGTAAGGCCCTGGGCAATGTTCTGCCCCTGCGGGTCGCACAAAGCAGTGGAAAAATCCATCGCATCGCGTACAATTGGCGAATGAGCTGTGCGCATGAGAATAATCGCCATCTCATCAGCAATAGCTTCAAATCCGTTTTTTATAATCTCAAGAAGAGCCAGGTCACACTCAGCCATCATGCGCCTCCCTGTTCTGGCAGATCAATCACCACGTTATTATAAGCATCACGCCAGACCATGCAGTCAGGCGGCACAATGGTGGTGCCTTCATATTCCTCAATAATCATCGGCCCCTGACGCGGTTTATCGTTCAGCAGGTAACGGTGGAGCACAGGTGTGGACAGCAGGCCATGCTGCGCGCCAAAATAGGCCATACGTGTGCTTTCCTCAGCCAGATGGCCACCAGCTATCACCTTATTAATTTCAGGCGGACGTGCAGGCGGGCGTGAGGCCACCACACGAATACTGACAAGCTCCATGTGGCCATTATCATGCACATAGCCGTAGCTGCGTTTGTGCTCAGCCATAAAATCCTGCGCTGCCTGCTTAATCACATCAGCGGTAACCGTGGCTGATGAAAGTGGTACACTCAGCTCATACCCCTGCCCCTGATAACGCAGCTGCGCAAAACGGGTAATAGTCAGCCCGGCATTATCGTCTTCACCCATTTCAGAGCAAAGTGCAGACTGCAAGGCATGATAAGCGGCTTCAAGAGCACGTCGTGCCTCTTCCCCGGCAGGCAAAGGCGCGGCATAGGCAATTGTACGGCCCATTTCATAATCAGCAAAAAGCAGACCAACAGCACTGAACACACCTGCTCCAGGTGGCACAATCACTCGTCCGATATTCAGCTCACGGGCAAGTAACGCCGCATGCATGCCACCATTGCCGCCAAAAGCCAGCATTGTGAAGTCACGTGGATTACGACCACGATAGGTCGAAACAGCCTTAACCGCACGCATCATCGTCGCATTAGCAACACAATGCACACCATAAGCTGCCTCGAGCAAACTCATATCCGTTTTATCGCAGACAGCAGCCTGCAAAGCATCTCTGGCACACTGTGCATTAACAGGCACTGTGCCAGAAGCGAGAGCGTGAGGATTGAGGTAACCAAGCACAAGGTTGGCATCCGTTACGGTAGCCTGTGTGCCACCATGACCATAACAGGCAGGCCCTGGCATAGCCCCCATACTTTCGGGGCCAATTTTCAGCCCGCCGCCCGCATCTATGCGCACAACACTGCCGCCACCTGCGCCAACTTCTGACACATCAATAATAGGCAGCTTCAAAGCATAGCCACCACCCTTTGCCAGAGCACTGGACATAGAGATACCGCCACCGACCTCATAATCATCAGTGGCAGTCAGGCGACTATCCTGAATAAGGGAAGCTTTTGCTGTGGTGCCTCCCATATCAAACGTAATAATATCGGAATAACCGGCGACATGCCCAAGCCGTGCAGCCCCCACCACGCCCGCAGCCGGGCCACTTTCAACCACTGTAGCAGGGCGGGCAATCACCTGAGAAACATCAAGCAGTCCACCGCTGGACTGCATCATCAGCAGGCGGCCATCGAACCCTGCATTCTGAAGAGTCTGCACCAGCCCTTTAAGATAACGACTGACAACCGGCCCGACGTAAGCATTAACAACTGTTGTACTGGTGCGCTCATATTCACGTACCTCTGGCAACACATCATAGCTTACAGAGATAAAACAATCTTCCGGCAGCTCTTCCCGTAAAATACGCTCTGCCTGCTTTTCGTGTTCAGGATTAACGTAGCTATGCAAAAAACAAACAGCCACAGCTTCAACTCCAGCTTTAGCCAGCGTCTTAGCAACGGTACGTACGTTCTCTTCATCCAGCGCCTGTATCACATCGCCACGGGCATCAAGGCGTTCACGCACTTCAAGGCGCAAGCGCCGCGGCACTAAGGGCTCCGGCTTTTGATAAAGAGGCTCATATAAACGTGGCACACGAATACGACGCAGCTCCAGAACATCTCTGAAACCTTCAGTTGTTACCAGACCTGTCCGCGCACCTTTTGCTTCAAGAATAGCATTTGTCGCAATTGTCGAGGCATGCAGCAGCTGCCCAAAAGCTGAGGCCGGCGCCTGTAACTGTGCAGCGATCTGACGCACACCGGTCAGAATACCCAGAGCATAGTCATGAGGGGTAGACGGCACTTTGGCCGTAACCAGAACACCATCAGCGGAAAGGCAGGCGATATCTGTAAAAGTCCCGCCTATATCAGCAGCTATACGATAATGTGGTTCCATCACTTATCACACCTGAAAGCAGCCAGTTTCTCTTCATCAACCGTAATGCCGAGACCCGGAGCATCAAGCGGCAGAATAGAACCATTACTAACCTGCATAGGTTCTGTCAGAATATCATCATCATAATAATGCCCGGCTACACGATATGGATGCCGCCCTGCCGGTGCGCTGATTGCAATAACAGCCCCGAGTGACACCGCAGGCCGTGCCAGCGCAAAATGAACGTTAGCTGCTGTACCAATAGCTGATTCAATCGAGCCATTAACATCGCATGGTATCAGAGAAGCTTCGGCCACATCAGCAACTTTACAGGCACCACTTATACCACCTGCTTTAGCCAGATAAACTGAGATGCAGTCTGCTGCTCGTGTTGACACCACATCAAGCGCATCATTCACATCCCAGCAGCTCTCATCAGCGATAACCGGCACAGAAGAAGAGGCTGTCACCTCTGCCATATAACGCAGACCTTCTGAAGGCTGCTCAACCATGCTGACGCCAGCCTCAACCAGACGACGCACAGTCTCCATCGCAGATTTTGCGTGACCATATCCCTGGTTTGCATCAAGTCTGAGAGTTATATCGTCGCCCAGGCGCTTGCGCAGAACACCAATGAGGCGAATATCACGCGCTGCATCTGTTCCGCCTTTGATCTGCAAACAAGAGACACCATCATCTATTGCGGCAATAGCTTCTTCAAGCGCATCCTCTTCAGGCATCAGGCCGACCATATGTGCGACAGGCACGCTGTCACGCACCTGACCACCCAGCAATTTATAAACCGGCAGACCCGCACACTTACCCCAGGCATCATACAGCGCAATGCTGACAGCACATTTGGCATAAACATTGCCTACTGCAACACGGTCCATAATCTGTGCCGCACGGGTTACAGCCGTTACGTCCTGCCCGATCAGAGCCGGTCCGATAACTGTGGTAACCATATTGATAACCGTGCCTATGGTTTCCCCCCCATGACGGGCAAAATCCCCTCCCCAGTCCGGCAAAGGAGTAGCTTCACCATAACCTGTCACACCATTTTCTGTCGTGATACGCACAGCAACAAAGTTACCAAGCTGACCAAGCATACCAGCCCAGCGAAAGTCGCGCCGTGACGGCAGAGAAAACGGAAAAGCCTCAACAGAAATAATCTTCACAGTATCATCTCCATAATCACAGACTGATTAAAAAATATACAGTTCTGCAATCATAATTTTATACAGATCATGCACTGACAGAAGTTTTGCGGTAAGGCACCAGACAGGCGGCTACCAGCAATACACAACAGGAAAGCCCCCAGAAAGAAGACCACTGTGTCAGCGCGAGATAAACGGGAGGAGCAGCCAGGCAGATAAGTGACGTCAGCTGCCCGACAAGGCCTGAGACAACACCAATATCTTCCTGTCTGCTAACGAATGTCGGCAACTGCGCCATTGTGCCCCCTGCCATGCCACCAAAAGCCAGCAACCAGCAGATGAGCGCAACGAGCGCCCAGCCAAAACCACCGCCTGGAAAAAACAAAACAAACAAAGCGGCCAGGCCCAGGCAAACAAGCGAACGATACATTATTCTGTAATGCACCTGCTTGGTCAGAATATAACCGGTAACAAAGCCACCGAGCATCATGGCAAAAATTTTTGCTGCTGCTATGCCACTGTTAGACATACCCACCTCAACCCCGTAAGCACGAGCGAGGTAAGAGGGGGTAACAACACTAACGCCATAAGCAACCGCATTAGGTAAAGCGAGCGAAAAACCAAGACGTATAATAGCTTTGTCTTTAAACAATAAAGCCAGGCCACCATTACCAGTATTGACATTTACCTGTTCTTTGCGGCGCGGTAGCTGCATAACAAAACAGGTGAGTGCTGCAAAAATAGCCGCATGCCACAAAAAAACATGCTGCCAGACACCACCGATGGTAAATGGCACGGCCAGCAACAAGCCGAAAGCATAACCAACAGGCCCATATGTAGACCAGAAAGACAGGGCGCGTGTACGGGCGTCGCCTTCAAGCCAGGACACAAGAGCCGATGGGCATGTCACGGTCAGGGCACCAAAAGACGCCCCTGACAAACACATACCAAAATAAACAAGTAACCAGCTATGAGCCTGACTTAAACAGACATCGCCTGCGATCGCGAGCAAGCCTGCCAGCACCATACCTGAACGAATACCAATACGATCAACCAGGCGCCCTATAGGTACGCATGCCAGAGCAGAGGGCAAAGAAAAAAGCGAAATTGCAAAACCAGCCTGTGGCGCTGCAATTGAAAGATCGTGGATAACATGAGGCAGAAATGAAACAAAAACACCAATGCTGGACATTGAAGCCACGATCATCGCGTAGCAAAAAAGCAAAAGCCAGAGCGCTGAAGTGTTGCCAAGAAACGGGCTGACATTAACAGGTTCTTTCATATCACCCCTCCTCCTCCAGTACGCGGTTGTTCATTGCCTGCCCCAGCAAAACAAGACGATCATAATGATCGATGTTGCTTAACCCCTGCGCGTGAGCATCCAGGCTAAAAAGCTGACGCTTTGCAGGCTGATAAACAGGCCAGTGTGTTAAACCACTACCGTTAGGCGAGCCTGTTTTTGCAAAATTCAGCCAGTAGCCAGAGACAACCTGCATCAGATGTTCCTGTTCTGAGCGACGGGCGGGCTCTTCATACTGATGTGTTTTAAGTACAAACCCTATTTCAGCACCATGAAAAGCACCTGCATCTGCCAGCTGACCTGGTGCCGGGTGTGGGTTAACTGGTTTTGTATGCGCATAATCAAAGCGATAGGCATAGCTGGGCACATGCCGCGACATCACCTGTGACAATACGATGGTGTTCCAGTTAAACACGACATCACCAAATATCTGATGCCCCATAGCCGCAGGCGTATTATACCCTTCCTGCCGCAAAACCTGCAGCAGTGGATCACGCTGCTGACCATAAAAATCTGATACAGCAGACTGGATCCCGGTTTGTGTGCCGCCACCCATTGGTGGAAAAAGGCTGCCTTCATCATGGTTATGCCCCGCCATAACCGGCACCCGGGCACAGTCACCTTCTGCCATCATGCTGTAAGGCGAGCGTGGAACAAGCCAGCCATCAACAGCAGGATAAAACAGCCAGTTAAAACCATACGACTTGATAAGATCTTTTGCCGGAATGCGGCGTAATGCCTCGAGCGATGGCGCTTTAAGGCTCTGAGCATAAGCCGCCCCCACCTGCTCCATCTGCTTTGTGTTACCAAGCAGAATATAAGAACTGGGTTTACCAAGTGGTGCGCCACTTTGCGCAACGGCCCGATGAAACAGACCACGTGAAGCCGGCATAACAAGATGATAGGCAACACTAAAGGCACCAGCTGACTGGCCAAAAATCGTGACATTATCAGGGTCACCGCCAAACCGGGCAATATTGTCACGAACCCACTGAAGGGCAGCAACCTGGTCCATCAGCCCATAGTTACCTGACACACCATGAGGAGATTCCTGCGCCAGCTCCGGATGAGCAAAGCTACCTAAGATCCCTACACGGTAGTTAACAGAGACAAAAACAACACCATCAGCAGCCAGGCGCGCACCATCATATTTGGGGTCCTGCGACGCCCCCATGATAAAGGCACCGCCATAAATCCAGACCATAACCGGGCGTAAACGCCCGTCTGATGGAGGGGCCCATACATTAAGATTCAGGCAATCCTCATCCATATGCGACGGGGTGAAGCTTTCCATTGGCCCGGACGGTGCCCAGGGACTGCCTCCAAACTGTGTGCACGACCTGACACCTGCCCAGGGCGTAACAGGTTGCGGTGGTTTCCAGCGTAAATTGCCTACAGGAGGCGCTGCATACGGAATACCAAGCCAGGCGGTTACTCCCGGTTGCATCGTGGCACAACCAGAAACCTGCCCGGCCGTCGTCTGACGTACCGGAGCCGGACCTGCAGCACCCAGGCCACCGGCGAGACAGGCACCTCCCGCCAGCAGAAACGTTCTGCGACCGAAACCATATTCCGTCATGTGCACTCTCCTGCGTATCAGATATCAGAAACCTGCTGATACCGTTGCCATGGCCATAAACGGTGTAGAAACGTAATAAGACGGTGTGCCACTTTTCGCGACAGTGCCACCATTGACGCCTTTTGTTGCCACAGCATTAGACTGGACGCTATAGACCCCGGAAAGATAGTGGTTATTAGCAAGATTAACGATATTTAAGCGAATTTCAGGATGCTTAAGAAATCCGATATTATGCATACGATACCCTGCTGTCAGATCAGCCTGCACATAGGATGGTATGGATTCATCATTCATAAATGTTGAATACTGCTTACCAACCCATTTAATACCAGCATTGCCGAACCATGTACCATCATCATAATCAAGGCCAAAGCCAAGCTGATATTTTGGTGCCATAACAGCATTTTTACCTTTTGTCGGCAGTGCATTATTCCCGACATAAAGGTTGTTATCAATTTTAGCATCGAGATATTCAGCTGACATATAAGGGCGGAAATGATGAATAGGTGCTGTGCCAAGCTCAAAATCTACACCACGCGCATGCTGTCCACCACCATTCAGCTGAGACGGGATTTGCTGGTTACCACGGTAAATCATTGTACTGACAAGGCGATTGGTCATATTATAATTAAAGAATGCAATACGGGCCATTACCTTATCTGAGGTATAACGATACCCTATTTCTTCAGAAATCGTATATTCAGGCTTAAGGTTGAGGTTAGCTGCGCCGGTTACAGCACCATTATAGGTACTTTCATACATTGCATTGGTCGTAGGAAGACGAAAAGCCGTGCTACCATTAATGTAAAACTGATGATGTGAATTAATAGTATAAGTCATACCAACATTTGGAAGAGGCTCAGCCGTATTAACACCCATATGATAAGGAGTACCAGGAAGTGAGTTTGTCCCCTGGCGGTTAACCATTGCCTCACGAAAGCCTGCTGTAATTTTCAGCTTATCATGAAATAATGAGAGTGTATCAGCAATATATAATACATTAGTCGTAATATATGAATGAGACGCCATCAGATAATACGGGCTGCCATCAGCCTGCCTGTAATAATGGCTGTCACCCCATGGATTCATTGGCGAACCATTTGCTTTTACACGACCATACTGTGAAAAAAGATTATCATTTTCATATTGAAACCAGTAACCAAACGTCAGAGTGTTATGCCGTGTGGCATAAGCCATGTTTGTATTAAACCCGGAGCGTGATGTTTGCTCGATATAAGGTTCATACACCATTGATGAACCACCAATTTTTCCATCGCCGTTCAGGTCAACCTGGTATTTATTCAAACCACTGTAAACAGCATCTTCTGATACAACACCCCCAAAGCCGGTTGTGCCATAGTTATAATATGTATAAGGCGTAAAATTGAACGTCAGCTGATCTGTGAGCTTCAGTTTTGTCGGCGCAGAAACAAGGAGTGCTTCATAGGGGTTCTGGTGAAGCTTGTAATATTTTGAATTTGTACCATTGTCATAGTCTTTAGTATAATTATATCCAGGCCCTGCTTTAAACTGTGCCGCCGTAGGATAATTATAGTTAGAAATATTAAAGTTACCGTAAGTGATTGTCAGCTTTGTATTGCTTTGCTTTCCCCAGTCTTTAACAACACCAACGTCAACATGTGTTTTTGAATCATGACCGGCACCACGCGTATGATCTGCCTCTGTCTGCGACACAGAAACAAACATACGGATTCCCGAACGCCCAAGGTCACCGCTATCTACACGCATAAACCCACGCGCCATGTTATATGACCCGCCGGTTGCATCGGCCATCACATGAAAATTATGTGAAGGGTTACGTGTAAACAATGTCATCACACCGCCGGATGCGTTGACTGTTGGGGTTGTCACATCGGGAGAACCCTGCTCCAGACTTATTTTTTCAAGATTTTCAGTATCAGCCCACTCAGAGGGGTTAACAATACTGTTATATGACCCCGTAACCGGAATACCTTCATAAACAAAGCCCATCTGTGAAGCATCAAGCCCACGGACTGAGAAACCACCACCACCAAATTGCATACCAAATGGATCAGATGAAGCCGCATTAGCACCAGGTGTCAGCTTCATCAGCTGAAAAGCAGACTGAGTAGGCGACTGTTTAGCAATAAAATCCCGCGTCACAGTACTAACAGACTTATCGCCTGTTTCTTTGGTCATCAGACCACCGCCAAACTGCTGACCAGTTACCCCACTTGCCGAGATAACCCCTGAACCATGTACTTCAAGATACTCGTTATTGCGACTTCCTATTTCTTTTCGAGGAACTTTTTTATTCTGATCAACCGGCACCTGTATTTTTTTACGCGGGCTAACCGTTTTATGCGTAACCGCTGCATGCGCCCTTTCGGCTGCAACGTGCGTTACCAGAGAAACACAACTAACCAACAAAACGAACTTTCTACTGTAACGCATCACTGACCCTTCCCCCATGACAGAGTGAAAAACTCATCTCCTGACAAACACAAAAACCGCAATTTATTTTGAAAACGAAACAATCAACGTTATCAAAAACAAATAAATAAAAAAACAAATATTCTATTTATTAAATTAAAAACAAAAAATAACGTAATATTAACTGAGAAAATTCAAGTATTAATTACTTATACTTTATTTCCCAATAAGCCCCTTCAGATCGAACTGAACGTCACCTGCCTGCTGCATATCCGGGCTTATCTCAGCAGCCAGTAATCTTCGGGCAAGCATATGCAACGCAGGCTGATTTATGGTTTCAACCGCTCCAAGTCGACCATTACTATAAAAATGAAAAAGTGCATATTTTCCTGAAGATTTTTCTCCTCTCATGACGCAGGTCATACCATCCTCTATGATACCTGCCGTCTGAAATTTTACTCCAAACTGATCAGACCAGAACCAAGGCACTGCAGCATATTCTTTCGCCTCGCCGACAATAACTGAAGCTGCAACCCGCGCCTGATCCATCGCATTTTGCACACATTCTAATCTTAATGTCTGAGCATGGTGTGCGACAGGAAACCTGCTGCAATCACCAATTGCGAATATAAATTCATCGGAAGTTTTACAGAATTTATCAACAACAATACCATCCTGGCACGCTAAGCCCGCTTCACCCGCCAGTGTCTGTTCTGGCACAATACCTGTGCCCAGAATAACCATTTCTGCATTAATGACAGCATCATCATGCAACACGACATCTATTATTGTTTTATGTCCTGCATTAATGGCTTTTACCGGACATGACAAATGGAGAAAATTGCCTGCTTTTTTATGTAGCTCTGCAACATATTCAGACAACTCTGCTGAAGCGGCACGGCGCAAAAGACGTGGCGCCATTTCAACAACATGCACCTCTTTTTTAAAGTGCGTTCGTAATGTTGCGGCAAGCTCAAGCCCGACATAACCGCCGCCAATAACAACCACTGCACCAGAAAGAGAAGCTGCTCTTCTGGCTATACTCGCGGCATCCTGCACGGTACGCAACGTATAAACATGCTCTGGTAAATCAGCCCCATGCCATGGCCTGGGTTTGCTCCCTGTCGCCAGAACAAGATAATCGTAAGAAACTATCTTACCATTACTCAGCACAACATTTTTCTGCCCGGGATTTACTGCGGTGGCTTTAACCCCTGTCAGAAGATCAATATTATCCTCCTGATAAAAAGACGCGCTTTTTAAAGGAAGGGAATCTGCACTGACAGCGCCGGTCATATACCCTTTTGACAAAGGCGGACGATGACAGGGTATACCTTCTTCTTCACTGACAAGAAGAATACGATCAGTATAACCTGCTTCTCTCAGGGCAGCTGCACAGGTTACCCCTGCATGCGATGCACCAATAATGACCGTCCCCGCCGACATCAGAACTGCCTGTCGGGCACTTCTATGCCCATACCATCCATACTGTCATCCACCATGACCTGACAGGCCAGACGGCTGTTGGGGCGGCGTTCAGCTGCAACACCTTCAAGCATTTCAGATTCTTCGTCTGTCAGGTCCGGCAAACGATCAGAGTAACCCTCATCAATATAAACATGGCAGGTCGCACAGGCGCAGGCTCCGCCACATTCAGCGTCTATTCCACGAATATTTGCCTGAATGGCAAGCTGCATGACACTGACACCACTTTTGGCATCCACTTTACGAACGCTTCCATCACGCTGGTGAAAAATCAGTTCTGGCATACTCAGGTGTTCCATAACGTGAAAACAACAGTAACGCGATAACCCCGATGAGACTCAGTTTGTCGCGATATCAAAACAAACTTGCATCCTTTCCGTATTTCTTGCAAGCATAATGTTCGTATAAAAAAAATATGTTCACATAGAAAACATTTCATTTTACTCATCAGCCACAGGAGAACGTCCACATGATGAGCGCAGAACAAAATGCAAGGATCACGCGTATCACGGCAGATCAGCCGGCAGGCAAGCTGTTACGCCAGTACTGGCAGCCTGTAGCCCTTTCAGTCGAGCTTGAAGGTCCGCGTCCTATCCGCCCCGTCGAACTGCTGGGGCAGCATTTTGTCATTTTTCGTGACGAGAGCGGCACACTGGGCATGCTTGACCGCGACTGCCCGCACCGCAATGCTGACCTGGCGTTTGGTCGCCTTGAGGATGGCGGGCTACGCTGCCCTTTTCATGGCTGGCTTTTCGATGTTAACGGGAACTGCCTCCAGACTCCGGCGGAGCCAAAAGGCAGCACCCTCTGCAAACGCATTAAACAAAAATCCTATCCGGTTATTGAAAAAAGCGGGATTATTTTTGCTTTTCCTGGTGAAGGTGAGCCTCCGGCTTTTCCTGATCTTGACTGTTTTATTGCCCCTGACAACTATGTTTTTGCATTTAAGGGGCTAATGGAATGCAACTGGCTTCAGGCACTTGAAGTCGGTATTGACCCGGCTCATGCCAGCTTTCTGCATCGTTTTTTTGAAGATGATGAAGCCGAATCCTCTTACGGGCGTCAGTTTCGTGCAACATCTGCCAACAGCACAATGCCCATGACCCGCGTTCTGCGTGAGTTTGACTGTCCCGATATTACAGTCGACACAACCGACTATGGCCTGCAGCTTATTGCCACACGCGCTATGAGCGAAGAGAACACACATGTGCGCGTCACAAATGTTCTGTTCCCACAGGCTTTCGTTATTCCGCTCTCAGGCGAAATGACCATAACTCAGTGGCATGTACCTGTTAATGATACCAGCTGTTACTGGTATGCTATTTTCACCAGCTTCTCAGAGCCGGTCGATAAAGACCATATGCGTGAGCAGCGCCTGAAGCTTTATACGCTGCCGGACTACCGCCCGCGTGTAGGGCGCGCCAACGACTATGGCTTTGACCCAGGCGAACAGGCCAGCAAAACCTACACCGGTATGGGAGATGATATTAACGTACACGATCAGTGGGCCGTAGAATCACAGGGGCCGATACAGGACCGTACCCGTGAACATCTGGGCCAGACGGATAAAGGAATTATCGCCTACCGTCGCATGCTTAATCAGGCCATTGATCAGGTCGAGCGCGGTGAAAAACCACTGATGGTACTAAATGCCACTCAGGCAGCAGCCATACAGGGCCCTGCAACGATGGATGGCGTAGGCCCCGCCAGCAACACAGAGGATTACTGGAAAGACGTTGATGCCCGCCGCCGGTCTGCGGCTCCATGGCGCCAGGCCGCCGTTCAGATATAAGGGGGTTCGACGATGAGCTTTATTCAGCAGCATGGACTATGGACTGAAAAACAGCAACGCACGGCCAAAGAGGTAGCAAACAAGGTGCGTGCAGAAAACATTCAGGTTATTCGTTTTTGCTTTCCTGATCAGCATGGTATTTTACGCGGCAAAACACTTGTTGCTGACGCCCTGGGCAGCGCTTTTAGCAGTGGAATCTCTCTTGCCTCCTCTCTGTTGCTGAAAGACACAGCTCATCGTACTGTTATCTCTGTTTTTTCAGCACAGAATACCATTAAGGATTCTGCGGTTCAGGGCTCTGCTGACATGTGCATGATACCTGACCCGACCAGCTTTAAGGTACTACCCTGGGCACCACATACCGGCTGGATGCTGTGTGATCTGTATTATAAAAATGGTGAAAAAGTACCTTATGCAACACGACATATTTATCGTGATGCGCTGCAACGCCTGGCTGAGACGGGCTATGAATTTATGGCCGGGCTGGAGGTCGAGTTTCACCTCACCCGCATTGAAAATCAACGCCTGCACCCTGACGATGCAGGTCAGCCAGCGGCCCCACCTGACGTTTCCCTGTCTCACCGGGGCTATAACTACCTGACAGAACTGAATTACGATCAGATCGACCCGATGATGGAGGTCATGCGTAAAACTGTTCAGGGACTTGGACTCGGCTTGCTTTCGCTAGAGGTCGAATTTGGACCAGGGCAGGTCGAAATGGTTTTTAAAGCCGATAAAGGCCTGCAACCAGCCGATGACATGATTCTGTTTCGCTCTGCTGTAAAACAGGTTTGCCGCAGACACGGCTACCATGCCAGCTTTATGTGCCGGCCTCGTCTGCCTTCTGTCATGTCAAGCGGGTGGCACCTTCATCAGTCTCTGTGCACGCCTGACGGGAAAAATATTTTTATGCCCGAAAAAGCTGAAGATCAGCTTTCTTCAACCGGCATGGCATGGCTTGGAGGACTTTTAAAACATGCTGAATCAAGCAGTGTTTTTTCCACACCAACAATTAACGGATATAAACGCTACCGTCCGTTCTCTCTGGCCCCTGACCGGGCCATATGGGGTATTGACAACCGTGGTGTTATGCTGCGCGTTCTTTCTGCACCTCACGATAAAGCCTCACGCATTGAAAATCGTGTAGGAGAGCCAGCGGCAAACCCCTACCTCTATATGGCATCACAAATTATTGCCGGGATGGACGGTCTGAAAACCAGCGCTGACCCTGGACTACCCGCCGATGCACCATATGAAACACAGGCTCCGCTACTACCCACCACACTGGCACAGGCTACGGATGCGCTCGATAAAAGCACTCTCTTTCGTGAGGCTATGGGTGATAATTTTATTAATTACCTGGTTGCAATTAAACGCTCTGAAATAAGGCGGTATGAACTTGAAGTTTCTGAATGGGAACAACGGGAATATTTTGATATATTCTGATATCGTAACTTTCACCCTCTCTCCGGCCTCTCTGTCACCTCACAGGATCTGACATGAAATTTCCATCGCTGTTCTCTTCTCTTCTGATGCTTTCCACAATCTGCCTGCCGGTGCAGAGCATGGCTGCACCTCCTGCACCGTTTTATGACTGGTCTGGCCCGGTCACAGATGCCCCGGGTACAATGCTGCGCTCAGAACCTCTCAAAGCAACCTGGCTGCCAGCTGATACAGGCAAAGCTTTTAAAATTCTTTACAGCTCAACCGATGGAATGAAACCCGAAAACAAAGTGCCGGTCTCAGGGTATATCCTCATCCCTTCCGGCCCGGCTCCCAAAGGCGGGTGGCCACTGGTTATCTGGGCACATGGCACAACAGGAGTGGCTGATGTCTGTGCACCATCATGGATGGGCCCTGCAGCCAGAGACCAGGCCTATCTGAATGTATGGCTGAAACGAGGCTTTGCAGTTGTCGCATCCGACTATCAGGGACTGGGTACACCAGGCACACACCCTTATCTGTTATACCGCCCCGAAGCCTATAGCCTGCTTGATGCCGCACGAGCTGTGCTGAAGCAGCATCATTTCGATATACAAAATAAAGCAATGATTGTTGGCCAGTCACAGGGAGGGGGCGCAGCACTTGCTGCAACATGGGCTTTTCCACACTATGCACCTGACCTCAATGTCAAAGGAGCTGTGCTGACAGGCTTAGTTACTGCAATACATCAGGACACACCAGAGCTAAACGAAAAACGCTATACAACTGTTGATGCGATGGACCCTGCTTTCGCTACACTGCGCCTTGCTGGCACAGACCAGGCTATTCACCCGGAGACTGACCCTTCATCTCTCTTTTCTGAAAAAGGAAAGAAAATGCTTGAAGTTGCCCATAACGGGTGCCTGCATGATCTCTTCCGCGAAGCTAAAAAGCTGAATATCAAAACCGGTAAAGAACTCGTATCACGCGACATCACAGCCTATGACCGCGACATGACCCGTTATTTTGAACTGCCTGACGGGCATCTCACTGTGCCGGTTTTCTTAGGCACCGGGCTTGCTGACAACATGGCCGGTACAACTGGTCAGTACGGTGCAGCTCTCGCACTTTGTAAAGCCGGCAGTGTTGTACAGTGGCATAAATACCCCGGCATTACGCATAGCGGTGCAGTCAACTACTCACTGCCTGATTCAGAGCAGTTTACGCATGACATTATGAACGGCAGCCCGGTTGCCTCATCATGCAGCGACATGACCCCTCCGGGGCCCATTCAGAAACCAACCCCCAATATTCCTTTTAACCAGTAAACCATTAAGAAAAGACAGCGGAACATGAACCACTCATCAGCACCATCTTCTGCAACACAAACTGAAGAATGGTCAGCAGAATTTGTGCTGACACGGCCCGGTCATGATGCTCCGCTGTTTAACCAGCGTATTACAACCCGCGATGGTCGCCTGTGTGCGCTGCAACCCGAGATATTACCTCAGCAGGGGGCTGGCCGTGTTGCCATGCCCGCCTTTGCCAATGCACATGATCATGGTCGGGGCGTGCCTACCCTGTCAGCTGGTATTCCTGACGGGCCACTGGAACTCTGGCTGTCGCGCCTGGGGGTTGAGCCACGTATGCAGGCTTACCTTAATGCGGCCTGTGCCTTTGCAAACATGGCTGAAGCAGGCATTGGCGCTGTTGTGCACTGCCACAATACGCAAAATGGCCGGGCCCTGCTGGAAGAAGCAGAAGGAGTCGCTGCTGCTGCCCGTGATGTCGGCATCAGAGTCGCTTTTGCTGTTCCGTTTGCTGGTGAAAACCCTTTTGTCTACGGCGATAATGCAGCTCTGGGCGGGTATCTGCCTGATCTCTCCCGCTATCCCCAGCTTTCTGCACCGCGACACAAACGTTCGCTGGGAGAAGGTCTCGCCATCACTGATGCTCTGACCCGCCTGGAAAGCCCGACTTTTACCGTACAGTATGGCCCTGTCGGCCCGCAATGGACTAACCGGGAGACACTCGAAACACTAAGTGCTCTTTCAGCCTCGACCGGACGCCGGGTACATATGCATTTTTTTGAAACACGCTTACAGCGTGAATGGGCCGACGCACAATTTCCTGAAGGTCTTATCCCCTGGCTTGACAAAATCGGCCTGCTTTCACCCCGCCTCACTCTGGCGCATTGCTGCTGGCTGCGCGAGCACGAGCTTGAGCTGCTGGCACAGCGCGGGGTGCTGATTGCGTGTAATACCTCTTCAAATTTTCGCCTCTCTTCAGGTCTCCCTCCCATCGCTGGCGTACTGCGCCACGCTATTACGTTCGGAGTCGGGCTGGATGGCATGTCACTGGAAGATGATCATGATATTTTACGAGAAACCCGTTTACTGCGAGGCGTTGCACAGGCACTTGATGCTGGCATAGATGGTGCTGCCGACAAAGGCATGTGGTTAACACACTGTTATGACGCCCTTCTGCGCGGTGGTCGTGAAGCCGTTCTGGGCCCTGATAGCGGTGGAACTCTCCTTGAAGGCGCACCCGCCGACTTTGTTATTGCACGCACAGATCGCATTATGAGGCATACCGTGCCTGATGCTGCCTTACCTGACCTGCTGCTGACACGACTGACACGCCAGGACATCGACACGCTGGTCGTTAACGGCAAAACCATTGTAAAAAATGGCCAGTGCATCACCGTCTCAAAATCCGACCTGGAGCGGACCCTCAACGACCTGATCAAAGCTGCTCTGGATAAAAACCATGGCACCCCGCCGGTCGACCCTGAATGGGAGAACGGGCTACGCCGGTATTACCGTGCCGGAGAGCACCGCAAAGCAGGGATTACGCACGTATGACAGCGATAAAGCGCCTCTATGTGCTGCTATGCGGCTACGAAACCATACCCAAATATATTTCTGTCAGCGGTGCCGACAACCGCTTTATGATCAGCGAACCTATATGTGCTTACCTGCTCGACACGACACAGGGATGGATTTTGCTCGACGCAGGCATGGACCCTCAGCACGTCACAGACCCACAGAGGCTGCACACATATTTTACATCACAGGGTATGATCCCTCCGATCGTACGCACTCAGCATGACCTGAAAAATCAGCTGGCTGAAATTGGTATTACACTGGCTGATATCAGCTGGATTATTCTCTCTCACCTGCATTTTGATCACACCGGTTACATCAAACACTGCCCACAGGCGCGGGTTTCAGTACAAAAGCGAGATTATGATGCTGCTATGGGCGCTGACTATTTTGCCAGTATTGCCGAAGATTTTAACAGCCCCACGATCAGATGGGATTTCAGAGAGGGAGACTGGGACGCCTTTCCTGGCCTGACTCTGCTCGACACCCGAGGGCACACGCCAGGGCATCAGTCTGCTCTGGTGCAGCTGAAGCATAGTGGTGCATTGCTCCTGACCTTTGATGCTGGCGACCTGATGGAAAATTTCAATCAGTCTCTGCCTCCGGGCTCATGCGCTGACCAGAATGAAGCTCTGTCCTCTCTTCTGCGGATCAAAACACTTGCTGAAACGCTGCCAGCTCAGCTTATTTTATTTCATGACCCTCAACAGATACAGCAGCTCCGTTTATCTCCCGAATACTACGAATAAAATATAATCTGACCTGCAAAATGATGTTAATCTTGCCGATTTTCTGTAAAAATGCATAAAGCAGATAATAACTGTTTTTATTTTATCAGAATTCCGGTGCCCGCGATGAAAAAGAAATTTATAGCAATGAGTATCGCCTGCCTTATTTCAGGCGGAGCATCTTATGCAAAACCACCACAAAAAGATAAAATCAACACGCCTCAGACTTCTCCTGATGCCTCAATTGATATACCGCCACCTGCACCAGTTTTTGAACAAAACCCGGCACATACGCTCGAATGGTATACACAGCACAAACAGCAGCGCTCTGAAACAATTCAGGCCTGTGCAAGCAACAGCTCCATACAGGTCAGCACAAACGACTGCACTAACGCCATTAACTCTGCGGTCGCCAACCCCTGACTTCAGAGCAGCGACACAGGGTTACCTGCTGTTACTCAGACGGAGTAAGAACAAGCTATTTTTCTGCTCCGTTCTCCATGACGCTTTCTATATGGAAACGAGGTCTGTGTTTCGTTTCAAGATAAATTTTACCAATATACTCACCGATAATACCCAGTGAAAGCATCTGCACCCCTCCCATAAAGAAAATTGAGAGAACGACTGAGGACCAGCCTGCGATGGTATGTCCGGTTATTTTTATCAGTAAAATGTATAAAATAGCGAGCAAAGACAAAATACAGATCAGAAAACCCAGTGAAGCAATAAGACGCAGCGGCGCAACAGTCATGGAGGTTATACCCTCCAGCGCCAGCGCCAGCATTTTACGTAACGGGTATTTCGACTCACCGGCTATACGCACACCACGGTCATAGCGCACTTCAAGAGAAGGAAAACCGATAAGGGGAATCAAACCGCGAATGTAGATATTGCGCTCATTATAATCGAGCAAAGCTTTGAGCGCACGACTGCTGAGCAGACGGTAATCAGCATGATTAAATTTCTGCTTAACGCCCATCAGCGCCATCAGATGATAAAACCCTTCAGCCGTTGTCCTTTTAAACCATGTATCTGTCTGACGACTGTCACGCACACCATAAACCACATCATAACCGGCACAATAAGCCTTCACCATCCTCCTGATAGCCTGAACATCATCCTGCAGATCTGCATCTATACTGACGACAGCATCTGAGTGCTGACCTGCCACATGCAACCCGGCCAGCAGAGCAGCCTGATGCCCTTCATTACGCGACAGCTTAACACCCTGAATGCACTCTCCCTCAGCACAGGCCTCACGGATACATCTCCATGTCTGATCACAGCTGCCATCATCGACAAATAATAAAAAACTATCTTTTTTTATGAGGTTATCCTGCACCATTTCTTTAATGCTGTTTCTCAGCTCTGTCAGACAGGAAGAGAAAACCTCTTCCTCATTATAACAGGGCACGACAATAACCAGCCGTGGCGCCGGGCGGGACATAACTGACATTCAATACAACTTTTAAAGGCTAATAAAATTTATCCGGTTATAATATTAACATTTATTCATAAATTTGGCGATAAATTTTATTATCAGATTCATATTCAAAAAATCAAAAAGACCGGAAACAAAGCACGCCAGCAGACTCCGGCCAGATAAATCCTCTGACCTGAATATTATCTCATTGTAAATAATATGTCTTTATTTTAATGACATTTTGTTCATAAGATTAACCACCCCCCAGGCGGTGTTTGCTTCACTATGCACTGCAACACATTAAAGAGAAAAAAGCATGAGGCCTGTTGAACTGTCTAAACTTGTACAACGTTTAGACGATACATGTCGTCGTCAGCTTGAAAACGCCGCTGGCATGGCAGTATCACGCACGCACTACGATGTAGAGGCCGAACACTGGTTCAGTTTCCTCCTCCAGGCTGAAAACAATGATATCCTCAACATTACCAGAACACTTGGCCTGGACCCGGCACCTCTGCTTACCCACCTTGAGAAAATTCTCGCGGGTCTGAAAACCGGCAATGGCAGAGCACCTAGCCTTTCACCCGATATTGTTCGCCTGATAAAATCAGCCTGGCTGGGCGCATCGGTTAACAGAAGTACCACCGCAATACGCTCAGCCGATCTGCTTCTTGCTCTGGCAGCAGATACTGATAACTGCCTGAGTCTGCGCAACGCACTTAAACCACTACTTGGTGCTGTGTCTCGCTGCACCGAAGCTGAAGTCTGGTCTTTTTGCCAGGCAAGTGCCGAAGTGCCCCCTGCCCCGGCATCCCGGGAAATATCAGGAGATACGCAAGACGCGGTGCATGACGATAAACGCTTTGGAGCCGCCTTATCACGCTACGCACAGGATCTTGTCACTCAGGCTGAAAAAGGAAAAATTGACCCTGTCCTGGGCCGCGACAGTGAAATACGACAAATGGCGGATATTCTTCTGCGCCGTCGTCAGAATAATCCCATTCTGGTCGGTGAAGCCGGTGTTGGTAAGACAGCTCTGATCGAAGGACTCGCCCAGCGTCTGGCAGACGGTGATGTACCACCAGCTTTAAAAAACGTCCGTATTTTCACCCTTGACCTGGGCCTGCTACAGGCCGGAGCCGGTGTGAAAGGTGAATTCGAAAACCGCCTGAAAGACGTTATTGCCGACGTTGATGCCGCTCCTGTCCCTGTCATTTTATTTATTGATGAAGCTCACACTCTGATAGGTGCAGGTGCCGGAGGTACAACAGGCTCAGGTGATGCTGCTAATCTTCTCAAGCCGGCTCTCGCCCGGGGCAACCTGCGCGTTATCGCAGCCACCACCTGGGCGGAATATAAAAAATACTTCGAAAAAGATGCTGCTCTGACACGCAGGTTTCAGCCCGTAGCAGTAAACGAACCGAGCATCCCGGTAGCCACCGCAATGTTACGTGGCCTGACCAAAACACTCAGCGGGCATCATAACGTATTGATCCTTGAAGATGCCATCCACGCCGCTGTCTCTCTCTCAGCACGCTATATCACCGGACGACAACTGCCGGATAAAGCCGTGAGCCTGCTCGACACAGCCTGCGCGCGCGTCGCCATGAGTCAGAATACCACTCCGGCTCAGCTTGAAGACAGCGAGCGCAGACTAAGTATGCTGAACACAGAAATCAGCGCTCTTGAATCAGAAAGTATTTTCGACAAAGCCAGTCAGAAAGAACATCTCGCTACATTACAGGAACAACGTATAACCGAAGAAAATCGTCGCGCTGCTCTGGCTGACAAAGCTGCACAGGAATATGCCCTTGTTACAGAACTTGAGGCTCTTCAGACCCAGCTGAGCAGAGATTCAGAAGAAGATAAATCCGCTCTGAGCACAGCCTATCGTGATGCAATGGCCCGCCTTGAAATCGTTCAGGGTGACAATCCAATGATCTTCCCCATGGTAGACCATAATGCAGTTGCCGCCGTCGTTTCAGAATGGACCGGTATTCCGCTCGGACGCATGCAAAATAACCAGCTTCAGGCTGTGCTCTCTCTCGAAGAGACAATGAAACAGCGCATCATCGGGCAGGACCATGCTCTTCACGCTATTGCTCTTGCCGTACAGACCTCACGCGCCGGTCTGAATGACCCACGTAAACCCGTAGGTGTTTTCCTGATGGCCGGCACATCCGGTGTGGGCAAAACAGAAACCGCGCTGGCTCTGGCAGACCTGCTCTATGGTGGAGAGCAAAGCCTCACCATTATCAATATGTCTGAGTTTAAAGAGGAGCATAAAGTCAGCCTGCTGATGGGCAGCCCCCCCGGCTATATTGGTTACGGTGAAGGCGGCATTCTGACTGAAGCTGTGCGCCGCAAGCCATATTCTGTGCTGCTTCTCGACGAAATGGAGAAAGCACATCCCGGCGTGCAGGAAGTCTTCTTCCAGGTGTTTGACAAAGGACACATGAAGGACGGCGAAGGACGTGATATTGATTTTCGCAATACCCTGATCGTTATGACCTCTAATGCCGGCACAGAGTTAATTTCGAGCCTGTATGCTGACCCTGAAACAGCTCCGCCACAGGAAACAGTTGATAAGCTGGTTTATGAAGAACTGCAAAAATCCTTTAAACCTGCTTTCCTCGGGCGGACAAAGGTTATCCCCTACATCCCTCTGAGCCGCGAGACATTACTGCGTATTGTTGACCTGCAACTGACCCGCGTGCGCGACCGGGTTAAGACACGCTTTGGCGTCACCGTTGAAATTGCAGAATCGGTCAGAGAAATGCTGATTAATCGCTGCGAAGAAGGAAGTGCCGGCGCACGTGCACTGGAAAGAGTTATTGCTGACACGCTCCTGCCAGCTCTTTCACGATATATTCTTGAAAGACTTACCGCCCGTGAAGATGAAAAAAACTTCATAATAGGGCAACTTTTTATTGACTTAAATTTAGAAATGCGGCCTTTTATAACAGAACTTTAATTTTTAATCAGGGTGAGAGACGGCCGTGGCTATCTATATGCAGTACGAAGGCGTTGAAGGCAACGTTACCGAAGCCGGACACGAAGGATGGACCGAACTGACCGGGTTTCAATGGGGTGTCGGTCGAGGCATTTCCAGCAGCGTTGGTTCGACAGCCGACCGTGAGTCAAGCGCACCAAGCGTTGGTGAAGTGATCGTTACAAAGAACAATGATATGTCGACCGGTGACCTGATGAGCGAGGCTCTGTCAGGTCATGGTGATAAAGTTATCAAAATCGACTTTACACGTACCTACAAAGATCAGCAGCAGGTTTACCTGTCGCTGGAACTTCAGCAGGCCATTATCAGCTCTTACTCTCACTCTTCAAGCGGCGACCGTCCTCACGAATCGCTGGCCTTTAATTTCAACCACGTCACGGTCAAAACCTATCAGATGAATGCTGATGGCAGCCAGGGCGGTCAGAAAGTAATCACCTACGATCTGGCGACAGCAAAAGCAAACACCTGATTATAAAATTCTGCACCTTCTGGTTCAGATATTTAAAAACCGGAAGAAATATTTTTTATTTCTCTCCAGTTTTATTTTAAGACAGTCATCATGTTCTGGAAAAATAAACAAAAGCGAACATAATGCACACCAGAATACATATAACTGATTCTGTCGAAACTTAAATAATACTCCAGAATGAGGTAATCATATGAGCGGCAGTGTGCATGATAAATTAAAGAACGTTCGTAAACCGCGTGTCCACATTACCTATGATGTGGAAACAGAAGGTGCCGAAATTATAAGAGAACTTCCTTTCGTCGTTGGCGTTATGGGAGATTTTTCAGGCGACCCGCGCAAACCATTACGCCCGCTGGCTGAACGTAAATTTGTTCAGATTGACCGGGATAATTTTGATGAGGTTATGGCCCGACTGGCCCCGGGCCTTCATATGTCAGTACGCAATACCCTGACAAATGACGGTTCTGACCTTGTTACTGATCTGAAGTTTAACTCCACAGCTGATTTTGAACCTGCACAGGTTATCGACCAGGTGCCAGCACTTAAGGCCCTTCTCGAAACACGCAACAAGTTACGTGACCTGATGAGTAAAGCTGATCGCTCTGAAGAACTTGAGCAGCTGCTCGAGCAGATTCTGCAACAGGATAATAAATTAAATAGTGTGACTGAAGAACTTGCCGGTAAAGAGAAGGGCTAACTGATGTCTGAAACCACATCACACTCAAAGTCAGCGACTTCAGGCAAAACTGAGGAGACCTCAGCATCCTTTCTGAGTCAGGTTGTTGCTGCAACAAAGCAGACAGAACCAGATCGTGCTGAAGAGCTGGTTCGCACACTGGTAGAGCAGGCCGCGGCAGGCACGATCAGATTTGACCGTAATATGAACCGCACGATTGAACGGGCTATTAAGCAGATTGATCAGAAACTCTCAGAACAACTTAATGAAATCATACATGATGAGCGCTTTCTGAAACTTGAGGGCTCATGGCGTGGCCTGCATTACCTGGTCAACAATTCCGAAACCAGCTCCAATCTTAAGATCCGACTGCTCAACGTCTCCAAACGTGAGCTGAACCGTGATCTGACCCGCGCGACTGAATTTGACCAGTCCTCTTTGTTCCGCAAAATCTACGAAAGCGAATTCGGAACACCAGGAGGTGAACCTTATGGTGCACTAATTGGTGATTATGAATGGAATAACCACCCGGATGATGTCGAGACACTGCGTCAGATATCCAACGTTAGTGCAGCAGCTTTTGCTCCTTTCATCTCGGGAGTGAGCCCGGCGATGTTCGGTTTTGATGACTGGTCTCAGCTGGCAAAACCGCGCGATCTGAGCAAAATCTTTGATAGTGCCGAGTATATCAAATGGCGTAGTTTCCGCGACAGCGAAGATAGCCGCTTTGTTAACCTTGTCATGCCCCGCGTCATGGCACGTCTGCCCTATGGCAACACAACCCGCCCGGTTGACGAGTTCGACTATGAAGAAGCCCCGCAGGATGCAAACGGTCGCTCCGAGTCCATAGCACACAACAACTATTGCTGGATGAACGCCGCCTTCGTCATGGGGGCTCGTATGACAGATTCATTCGCGCGCACAGGCTTCTGCACCACGATACGAGGTGCAGAAGGCGGTGGCAAAGTGGAAAACCTGCCTTCACACACCTTCATGTCTGACGACGGAGACCTCGACACTAAATGCCCGACTGAAATTGGCATTACTGACCGCCGTGAACACGAGCTGTCTCAGCTGGGCTTCCTGCCACTTTGTCATTATAAAAATCATGACTACGCAGTATTTTTTGGCGCGCAGAGCACACAAAAAGCAAAAGAATACGAACGCCCTGAAGCCACAGCCAACGCCCGTATTTCAACCCGCCTGCCCTGCGTTATGGCAACCAGCCGCTTTGCTCATTATCTTAAAGTGATGGCACGCGACAAGCTCGGGTCTTTTACAGAAGCTGAGGATTGCGAAATCTGGCTAAACCGCTGGATTATGAACTACGTCAATACCAACGAAAATGCCGGAGCCGAGAATAAAGCAAAATACCCTTTGCGTGAGGCTCGTGTTCAGGTGCGTGAAGTTCCTGGCAGCCCAGGATCCTACAACGCGGTTGCCTACCTGCGTCCGTGGCTGCAACTGGAAGAACTGACCACCAGTCTGCGTATGGTGGCACGGGTTCCTCAGAAAAACTGAGAACATCCCGTGACTGAACCTGCTTCCGACTCACCTCCTGCATTGCGTGATACGATCCTTTCAGGACGTTTTATGCTTCAGGAAACAGGGACGGAATCTTTTATCGCCTTTCTTTCAGCTCCTGGTTACCAGGGGCTGAAAAAGTGGTTCAGCATTGATACGCTACGTCAGGCACGTCATGATCCACAGCTGATCTGCGACATGATTGATTACGACATTACGCGTATCGACCGTATGCTGAGCACACAACTTGACATCATACTTCACGACGAATCTTTTCAAAAACTTGAAAGCGCATGGCGCGGTCTTTTATGGCTGACAGGAGGGCTATCTCCCGAGTCACGGGTTTTTGTAAGAATGCTGTCTGTCAGCTGGCCGGAAATCTGCCGTGATCTGCAAAATGCCGTTGATTTTGATAAAAGTGCACTATTCAGACTGATTTATGAAAAAGAATTTGGTCAGGCCGGGGGCGAACCTTTTGGCCTGATGGTTATCGACCATGAGTTTCGTCATACACCAGCCCCACGCAGGCCGGGTGCCCCCCCTTCAACCGACGATATTGCCGCACTTAACAGCCTGGCGGGCATTGCTGCGGCCGCATTTTGCCCTATGGTTCTGGGTGTTTCACCTGTGTTATTTGGTGTTGAACGCTTTTGCGATCTCGCGACTGTTGTTGATCTTGTCGCCTCTCTTAAAGAAACAGATAAACGCCGGTGGGAAATGCTGCGTCGTCAGGCTGATGCGCGTTTTTTATGTGCCTGCCTGCCGCGTGTACTGGCGCGGCTGCCCTGGGGTCATGACCCGGCACGACGTGATGGTTTTTTCTACAGAGAGCGGGTTGTTCAGAATAAAGAACGCCTCTGGTCCTCTGCTGCTTATGCCTTTGCGTCAGTCGTTATTCGTGCACAGATGACCTATAACTGGCCGGCAGACATTCGTGGTGTTCCCATCGGCCGCACAGGTGGTGGTCTGGTGCCAGACCTTATAAGTGAAGCGTCTGCTACTGACAGACACCAGGTGTGGCACTACCCGCCGCTTGACCTGCAACTCTCCCCCGGGCAGGAGCGCGCACTGAGCGACGAAGGCTTTATGCCTCTTGTTTCTCTGCCTTTCGGTCCGGAAGCCTGCTTTAGCTCGGTCAGTAGTATCGCCAGAGCACAAGGCGGAGAAAGTGCTGCATCAGTCAATCACCACTTATCTCTGCAAATGAATATGCTTCTCTGTGTCTCACGTTTTGCCCATTACATTAAAATTCTCGGCCGGTCAGCAATCGGCAGCATAACCAGTCAGGATGCCCTGCAACGCCGTCTGCAAAACTGGCTGATGAGCTACACCAACAATAGTCAGCATGCTTCAGAGCAAACCCGAGCCAGATATCCTCTGATCGACAGTAAAGTAAAAGTTTCTGAAAAACCCGATAACCCGGGACACTTCTTTTGCGTGGTTCACCTTAAGCCACGCTACCAGCTTGACCAGATGAACATTGCTTTTAGCCTGACCACCGAACTCACCGGTCCAGCAGCCTGATATATTTTAGTGATTTATTACCGGAGTTTCTCATGACGTCTGACAGTATAAGCACAACTGCTACTGAAGCTTTTCGCAGCGGCAATCCGGAACATGCTGTTGAGCTGGCCACTGCCGCCGTACGTGCAGCCCCGACACAAAGCCAGGCGCGCTTCAGACTGTTTGAAATGCTTCTGTTCAGCAACCAGTTTGAGAGAGCTGACAACGTTCTTGACGCTTTACAAAAACTCGACACTAAAGCAGCATTATATATTGCTGAATGCCGGCAGTTACTCAGGGCTGAGGTTTCGCGCCAGAGTTACTGGAGCAGTGGCCAGCAACCAGAATTTTTGCAGGGTTGCGAGCCCGCTCAGGCACTCTGCCTGCGTGCTCTGACCGAACTTCACGCACAGGACAACGTAGCGGCAGCAACCACACTGGAAGAAGCCGAAAACATACGTCCGCACGCTCCGGGAGAAACTAACAAAGCTGAATTCTCTGACTTTCGGGATACTGATGACCTGTGTGCCGGCGCCCTTGAAGTGCTGACAACAACGGGACGCTATTTTCAGGTACCATTCTCACGCGTTGAAAGCGCCTCTTTCCTTCCGGTAAAATGTCACCGTGATTTGTACTGGCGAGGGTGCGACCTGAACATCACAAACGGGCCTGATGGTATTGTTTACATCCCCGCTATTTACGGAGCGACTGGGGCTCTGGCCGAGCACTTGCCAGAACGCGGCAAACTATTAACCGGACAGATGACAGAATGGACTGATGGAGATGTTGCTCGCGGTATCGGGCAGCGCCTCTTCCTCGCTGGTGATGAGGGGCTGGCCCTGTATGATATCGGGGAGCTGACGTTTAAAGTATGAATAAGCGCAAAGACCGCATAAGACAGCCGGCAAGCGAGAGCTCACGTCAGTCTGACACAAAAAACACGCCTGTCAGACTCTCCGTTTTTGACCGCCTTATTGCACCCGAAGCCGCACAGGCCAGTATTACAAACTCACGTACAGGCATTAAAACACTACAAAATGCTGTGTTACGCGATGTTTCTCTCCTGCTCAACTCACGACGTTGCTGGTATCAGCCATCACGAGAGCAAAAAGACCTGCGCCGCTCTTTACTAACCTATGGTGTACCTGACTTCACCTCTGGCGAGCTGGGGGAGCAGGATAACCGTGAAATGCTGCGTGCTGCTATCGAACAAACGATCACACGCTTTGAAACGCGGCTGAATAATGTGCGGGTCGCACTCAGAGAAGAACGTGACCGTAGTCACGGAGTTCTTAAATTGCGAATTGATGCTTTACTTCACGTGGAGCCTTTGCAGACACCGATCTGTTTCGACACGGTTGTTGACCTGGCCTCAGCACATGCTGATGTTTTACTAAACGAAGTGGTCTGACACTATGGATGATCTTCTTTTTCGTTATTATAATCGTGAACTTTCAGCACTGCGTACACTTGCCGCTGATTTTGCACAGGCTAACCCCAAAGCTGCCGCCCACCTGCGCATTAGTGCTGATACTGTTGATGACCCCCATGTTGCCCGGCTCCTCGAGGGCCTGGCTTTTCTTTCTGGCAGAGTGCATCAGCGACTTGATGATGAATTCCCCGAGCTGACAGAAGGATTGCTGGGGATATTATACCCGCATTATTTTGCGCCCGTTCCGGCGGCCTCCATTATCTCTCTGACTGCACGCGAGGGCACTAATACGCACGGACAAATTGTACCACGTGGCACCCTTGTCGCAACAGACCCGATTGGTGGCAAACCCTGCTTTTTCTCCACCACATCTGACACTTCTCTGTGGCCTGTAAGGGTATCACGCCTGACCCTGTCCGGACTGCCACTGGCAGCCCCGGCCAGCCCACTCACCCGTGGCGCCAGGTCTGTTTTACGTATTGTTCTGGAAACAACTGAAAAAGACATCTCTTTTTCAGATCTTTCCCTTGATAAGTTAAAATTTTTTCTGCGTGGATCATCGCCAGGACAGAGCTTCGCTCTTCTTGAACTGTTATGCCGACATACAATATGTTTTGCCTGTGCAGCCTCCCCCAACGATCCGTCAGCAACTTTTTTACCTAAAACAGCTTTACAGCCATGTGGTTTTGAGCAGAACGATGCTCTTTTACCATGGGAGGCAAGATCCTTCTCAGGCTTTCGCCTTCTGACAGAATATTTCGCATTTCCCGATAAATTTTTATTTGTGGAATTTGACAGACTGGATGCCCGCACACTCGTCCATGACAGTCGGCAAATGGAAATTTTTGTCTATTTTGATATTTCATTACCTGAACTTGAGCGGACTCTGCCACAGGAAGCTCTGATACCAGGATGCGTACCCATCATTAACCTGTTCCCGCACCATTGTGAGCCTGTTTCGCTCACGCATGAAAATACTAACTATCACGTATCAGGCAGCCTGCACGATCCACAGCATTACGAAATCTGGAGCGTGCAACGCGTCAGAGAAATACAGGGGAATGGCACTGCACAGACCTGGAGCTCGCTCTATCAGCGTAATCCCCACGAAGCAGAGCTGACAAATCAACACTCAATCTCTTATACCCTCAGCCGCAGGCCCGCCCCGGCTGACATAACCGGCAGTGAGGTTTATCTTGCTCCTGTTTTACCAGACCTTGACCCCAATTCACCGGCAAATTCAATTCTGATGATTGATGCCCTGTGTACTAACCGTAACCTGCCCGAACGTCTGCCTTTTGGTGGTGGAGAACCTGCGTTACGTATGCCAGCCATGACTGATATTATCAGACAGGTTACCTGCCTGATGCCTTTTTCAGCGACACTTCGCCCCTCCCTTGAGGGTGATAATACCTGGCGGCTGATTTCACACCTGGCTCTGGGACATATCTCTCTGACAGAGCATGATGCCGGACCACGTATTCTGCACGACCTGCTCACACTTTATGACTGCCGTGATACGCTGGAAACACGCCGTATTATCAGCGGCCTTGTTGACGTCAGTACCCGCCCTGGTCATGCCCGCCTGCCAGGCACACGTGCCGGTGGCTTTGTACGCGGCGTTGATGTTACACTGACCTTTGATCCGGTCGCCTGGAAAGATAGCAGCTCTTATCTTCTTGCCAGTATTCTGGAGCGCTTTCTGGCCCTGCATGTCAGCATCAACTCATTTGTGCGCACATGCGTCATGCTTCAGGGCAAGCCTGGCATTGTTACGCAATTTCCACCACGCTGTGGCACACGGTCGCTATTATGAACAGCTCTGGCATTCCGTCAGGAACCACCACACAGGTCATCTGCCTGACAGAAGAAGATAATGTAAACACGCAGGAAGATCTGAAACCACAGACACCCCTGACAACTTCACCTGTTGTCCGGGCAAATACACCACCAGCTGTGATCACAGAGCCCCCCGAAGCACCTGATAACGGGCTCATGGCTCAGTTCATAAAACAGCCCGGACAGTTCAGTTTTGATGCCGCGGTATTACTGATGCTGCGCGACAGAAAAAATGCTCCCATACAAAGTACTATCCGGTTTCACTCTCCCCAGGGCACCGCGTACCCGACAACTGACATCACCGCGATACAAAAAAACGATACAACGTTTCATACAACAGTTACCCCAATTAGCTTAACTGGCCCTACCGGGGTATTACCGCTACACTACACTATGGAGCTGACAGCCGAGCATCGCCGGCGCGCTTCAGCTCTGAGCGATTTTTTTGAACTCCTCATACAACGCCCGCTCATACACTACGCAGAAAGTGGCATTAAATACCGCCTTGCCAGTGGGCATACCCTTCCCGAAAATTCAGGCAGCGCACCTTATGCCGCTCAGATATCTAAAGTTCTTTTAGCGATAGCTGGTTTTCAGTCATCAGCGACTGCGCGGTCACTCGGAGTAAATGCCGATACTGTTAAATTTTACTCGGGGTATTTTTCTTCTATGCCCCGTTCAACAGAGTGTCTTCGCTCCCTTTTAAGTGACTGGTTAAAGCTGCCTGTACGCATTGAAGAATTCACCCCACTCCGCATTAAAATAGAACGAGATCAGCAAAGCCGTTTACCTGTCACAGGATATAGCAGGGAAGATCTGAACAATTTCAGTCAGCTGGGCGTTAATGCGACTATCGGGGAACGTTATCTCAATTATCAGTCGCAGTTTACAATGTGGATTGGACCGCTTGATCTGACAACATTTCAAAGTCTGATACCAACAGGTCAGTTATTTAAAAAAATAATAAATATGTCAAAGGCTTATACCGGACCTGAATTGCAGATTATTATAAGGCCAATCCTTAAAAAAACTGGTGTCCCTGCTCTGCGTCTTCCTGCGAAGATCAATACAGACAACGAATTTCAACCTCGACTAGGCTGGAACAGCTGGTTAACACCTGCGAAGCCTCGCACAAAAGATGTATCAGATGCTATTTTCACTGAATAATACCCTGAAATATTTTGATTGTTTGTTCTTTTATAATTTCTCTAAAATAGACCGGATATAATTCGTATACTGCCAACGCCCCTGGAACCATCACCACATATTGTGGATATTAATTCATAATTATTTACAAATATTACAAAAATAATTATTTAAAAAAAATCCATATTATATAGTTTTAAATCTCAAAAAATAAAAATAAAATATTTTAAAAAATTATTTTATTTTTAATAATAAAATAATTACCTATAAAATAAATCATAAATTATTTTTAATTCTTATTTCTTGATTAATTATACATATAAAAACATATAATTAATATTTTTTATTTTTATATAACAATTTATTTTTTTGTTAAATTATCATTGCTGACATAACAGCAACAAAGTATAAACTATAATTCATAATATGAAATTGCATTTATAATAGTCCGTTTTTAAAAGGCATGCAGGCATATCACTGCACAGGTCAGCGTGTCCGGACTGAATGGAGAGAACCAGCCTTGCCGACGTACCTCAGTATTTGCCGGAGAAGCATCGCAGCTATTATGCTGGCATCGGTAGCATCAGGTCAACCCGGTGCGCAGGCTCAGTCCATAATCCCACCACCAACTTTCCTGATCATTGGAAACGGACACACAGAAGGCAGTAGCACAATGCTGCCTTCATGTTCAGAAACAGCCCATCGCCTCTCGGGTCAGCTAAAATCTCAGAATTACAATGTATTTGAGGTCCTGAACCCATCAAGTGTTGAACTGCGCGTTAGTTTATCCGGGTTTGCAAGACACGTTGATAATAAACGACCTGTCATTGCCTATTGCGGCATGGCATGGGTACAAAACGACCGTATTTTCCTTTCCCGTGACGAACAAAAAAGTGATCTTCTGCGCAATGCTGTTGTCGCTGACTCACTCATTCGCGCAGCGGATAAGCAAAACGGTTTCGTTTTTCTCGAACTACACCCTGTCCCCGGACAAAGTCAGGAACTTTCACGCGCTGTCGCCCTGCTTAAAAGCCGCACTGATACCTCACCATCTCTTACAGCAACGATTGTGCAATCCCCGGCAGCAGACCCGGTCATAGATGAGCTGACTTCCGCCATGCAACCAGGCTGGCAGTGGAATGATCTGGCTAATCTGACGCATGATAACGGATTAAATCAGAAATCAAATCCTGCACCAGATACTACAATCCCTTCTCCCCCTGCAGCATCGCCGGTACCCCCCTTACAGGCACCCCTCCCGTCAGTACCAGATAGCCAGGACCCAGCCCCCACCCATTCTTCTGTAACTGGTACCGATACCTCCACAGTTAAAGAAGTTTCTCCCTCTCCTTCTGCCGCAGTAAATAATAATACGTCTCAGCAACCCGCAGCCGTAACACCTCCCTCGCCTCCTCCGGTTAAAAAAGAAAATACACAGGTTGTAAAAGCGCGGGAAAAGGCTGTCAGGCAACTACAGGTAAACCTGCTGGCAAGAGGGTACTACAGTGGTGTTATCAATGGGATAAAAACACCAGAAACTATTAATGCGATCAAAAAATTTCAAAAATCCATGCATGCGCCTCAGACAGGAAACCTGACAGATTATCAGGCTGCAGCTCTTTTCAGTGCGGTACATTAAGATGACACTCAGATTAAAACTCAACCTGACTCTCGTAACAGGCTTTCTGATAACACTGGCCGTTCTCGTACCTCTGCTGCGTAGCACCCTGAGTCAGACAGCCTATGATGCTGCGATAAGTCAGGCACAGCTCCTCAATCAGGTAAGTCAGATTACCGAACAGTATAACGAAAAAGAAATTACACCTCAGCTCCTTCAGAGCACCAGCATTGACTTCCCCCCTCAGAGTGTACCTTTTTATGCTGTATCACATCTTGGTGCACTTCTCAGACAGGATCACGCTGGCCTGAACATCAGGGCCACTGCACTCAACCCGACAAACCCGGCTGATGCCCCAACCCCGGTTGAAAGAAACCTTATCGAGCGGCTGCGTAGCCCTTCTGCACCAGCTATGCTGCTTTCGAACTCTACTGACTCAACTGGAAAACCGACTCTTTTACTCGCAACTCCCATTCGTGTGACAAACTCAGGATGTCTCACCTGCCATTCTGATCCGGCCGTTGCTCCTGGAACAATGATTGATACCTACGGCAGCCAGAACGGCTTTGGCTGGAAACCAGGGGAGACTGTCGGCGCCAGCATTATCAGTATTCCTGTTGGCGCACTTCAGGCTGAAGCTACGGGCAAAATCTGGAAAATCATTCTATGCCTGAGCGCCTTATTCCTGATCATTCTTGCCGTAATCAATATCATTATTGAAATCGCCTTTCTGCGGCCGCTACATGAAATGTCAGCCATTACCGGTCGGGTAAGCCGCGGTGATATGACCGCACCAGAGCTGGCCATTAATGATCATAATGAACTTGCACCTCTCGCCAGCGCCTTTACGCGCCTGCGGCGCAGCCTTGAGAGTGCCTTCAGCATGCTGGACGAATAATGATGACACCTGATCTTCCAACAAATGCCGGACGATATTGCATTGAAGCTTTGCTTGGGCAGGGTGCAATGGGTGTGGTCTATAAAGCATGGGACCCTCTTGTACACCGTCATGTCGCAATTAAAATGGTCCGCGATAACCTGCTGGAAGGTCAGGAACGTGCTGACTATCTTGCTCGCTTTCTCAATGAAGCACGTCTTGGCGGTTTGTGTGACCACCCCAATATTGTCTCCCTTTATGATATGGGTGGATCTGACGAAGAACCTTATCTCGTATTACAATATGTTGACGGACTGGGGCTCAATAAAGCTCTGCCAAAAGGAACAAAGCTCCCCCTGGACGAAGTAATCCCTATTGCATTGCAGGTACTGGCTGCACTTGAATACGCACATATGCAGGGCATCGTTCACCGCGATGTCAAACCTGCTAACATTATCCTGACCTATCAGGGGCGCCTGAAAATTACTGACTTTGGTGTATCTCACAGTGCTCTGCTCTCTGAGGCTGAGACCACACCGCTACTCATCGGCACACCTAACTATATGTCTCCCGAGCAATGTGCAGGCCGCCCTGTCGATTCACGAAGTGATCTGTTCTCTTTCGGCAGTGTCCTTTATGAAATGCTCAGTGGCAAAAAAGCCTTTGAAGGCCGTGAATATAGCGACACCTCACTCCTGATCCTTAACACTGAGCCAGAACCATTATGTGATCTGAGATCTGACCTCCCGGCAGGAATCGCAACAGCACTTAGTCGCATTCTGGCAAAAGATCCCAATGACAGGTTTTCATCTGCCCGTGAGTTTTCTGATGTTCTCAGGCGCGCGACACCACAGTTTGACCTAAGCTCTCCACTGCCTCTGCCTCAACAGCAGTTTCACTCTGCACCAGAGCAAAATGTTTCTGATGATACAGCTGAAAATACATCTTACCATAAAGAAATATCTGAAAATGATGCATCTCTCGTTCCGGATGATAACGATGATGATTATGACGGAGATGCAACTGTTATAATAGCCGCGGAAGATAACCTGCCTCCGTTATCACATCCTGTAGCAGAAACTGAATGGCTGAACGCCCTGGAGGGGCATTTGCTGAACCTTTATGGCCCGGCAAGTCGTCAGTCATTAAGGAAGGCCTGTGAACAGGCAGAAACAAAAGAAGAAATCCTGGCATTAGTACTCAAAAACAAACGCCGCAAAAAAGATCTTCTCGCTCTGTTTTTGCCGGCACAACCTATAAATGAACAGGCTATTCACTCAGAAGAAAACGAAACGCCCACTGAAAATATAGTTGAATTACAAAATACCGCTGAAGAGACACCTCTTCCTCAGACTGAGATCATACCTGAACACCAGAATGATCAGCATCCTGAAGAATTATCTTATGAGGAACCTCCTTACATTCAGCAGGAAGAAGATCCGCCCCTTACAGATGAAGATATTATCCAGGTCAGTGCCGCACTGTCTGATGTGCTTGGACCTGTTGCTACACCGGTCCTGCGCAGAGCCTCTCTCCGGGCTAAAAATTATCCGTCATTTGTCGCGCTGTGTGAGACTTATATCAAACATCAGGGAGATCAGGAGCGTTTCCGTAATCTTCTTGCTGCGACTACACGTACCTGAAAGGGATAATGCTCTATGTCTTCAACAACCCCTACATCGATATCAGGCACTGCAAACAAAGCCTCGCAGGCACGTGATGCTGTTCAGGGGGTGCGAAGTGTACTGGACAGCATATCGGGAGCTGATCCGCTCTCACCCCTTATGGAAACCAGCTCACCTCTGGGTGAAGATTTTTTGCCTAATCAGTCAGGCTCATTACATGCTATTGCCCTCAATGCACATGAAAGCATAAGCCAGCCTTTTCATGTTTCTCTGACCATTGTCACAACAGCAGGGCAGCTGTCTCCTGATCTGCTGCTTTACAATCCTTTTTGTGTGACCATTAAACGCTCTCCCTCTGCAGATCGTCATTTTAACGGCGTTGTGCAGCGTATGACACCGGTCGGAAAAACTGAGCGCGGACGCTGGACATACCAGCTGGAGATTGTACCAAGATTATGGTTTCTCTCGCAGTCTGAGGATTGTCGTATTTTTCAAAACCAGTCTGTTGACCAGATTTTGACCACTTTGCTGTCTGAGCATGGGGTTCAGCCTTTTGAATTCAAAATTTATGGCGATAAACCTGTACGTGATTACACCACACAGTTTAATGAAACTACACTCGGCTTTATGCACCGTTTATTGCAGGAAGAAGGCTGGTTTTACTTTTTTGAGCATAGTAAAAGCGAACATAAGCTTATTATTACCGACCGTAACGAATCATTTCTTCCTGTTTCCAGACCGCTGCACCGGGTTGTACCCAAAGGTAATAATGTCGATATCATCGACCAGTGGGGCGGGGGTTCAGCCACAGCGCACGGTCAGGTCACTCTGACCGACTACGACCCCTCCCGCCCCGCGGTACCTATTCATGCGCAGGAGGTCACACTTTCAACAACAGCAGGCGCTGCAACCCGCAAAGTAGCACGCTGGCCAGCCCTGACAAAAGATCAGAAAACCGCAGATCGCCGGGCCAGAAGCCATATAGAGCATGCTGAGGCTTCCTCATCCCTTTGCCGCGGGCACGGGTACGATCCTGAGTTTATGCCCGGCCGACGTTTTCAGATCGAAAGCGACCCTCTGACTGGTAATGAAATGACAGAATATGCTTTGCAGTCTGTCTCACATCTGGCCAGTGATAATACCTGGGCGGGTCAGTCTTCAGGGGCACATTACGCTTGCAGTTTTTCCTGTTTTCTTCAGGCCACCCCCTGGCGCGAGCCTGCAAACAACGCACGTCCTGCCATGACAGGTATTTTCTCAGGCGTCGTCATTGGCCCTAAGGGGCAGCAAATTCACGCAGACTCTCTGGGACGTATCAAAGTACGGATTATATTTGATCACCGCAAAGAAACATCATCAGGCTTTGCAACCTGGGTGCGTGTCATTCAACCCTGGGCTGGCGATAGCTGGGGCTGGCAGCATTTACCCCGCGTTGGCACTGAAGTCGCCGTTGCTTTTATGAACGGTGATCCGGATGAACCCGTTGTTATCGGTGGTTTATATAACCAGTCAATGCAGCCGGTTTTTGCTGTACCCAGCGAGCAGACAAAAAGTGGTTTCCGAAGTCGCTCTGTGCATGGAAGTTCATCAGAATTTTCCGAACTCTCTATCGATGATAATAAAGGTCAGGAAAAAATATACCTGCGATCCCAGCGTGATTTGCAAACCTACGTTCTGAATGATCGCAAAACTGATATCGATGGCTATAGCACGACAAATATTGAAAAAGATGTCAGCCTGACAACAAAAAAAGGATCGATGACAGTTACCTCTGAAACCGGAGCGGTAACCATCCAGGCCGAAACTGAAATTACACTTAAGGTTGGTGCGTCAACACTTCGGCTGACGCAGGATGGTATTACCCTTAACAGCGACAAAATAACGGGCACAGCCGGCAACACAATTACCTTCCTCGGCTCGACTATTCATCTAAATGGCTAATCTGAAAAACAGAGCATTCTCCATGACCGCACTAACACTCAAAGTTATTTCTGCACCAGAAGGAATATCTTCAAAAGACCAGATTATAAAAGATGAAAAATTTATAATCGGCCGGGATCCTGGCTGTAACTGGTGCCTTGCAGATACAAACCGTGTTTTATCAAAAAAACACTGCGTTATTGAACGCCATGGTGAAGGATGGTGCCTGATTGACACCAGCACAAACGGAACGTTTGTTAACCAGGATACTATGCCATTAAAAAAGAAAAAACATGACCTGCAGGATGGAGATCTTATTGAATTTGCATCATATAAAATTAAAGCCATAATAAGTGGGCCAGACAATATCACTATAAAGAATGAAAATTATCCTTCATTATCAGAAAATACTCATAATAGCTCTTTTACAGGAAACGAGTTCAGTAGCTCACTAGCAAATCTTACCGATGTTTTCTCTGCTTTTCCACCAAATGAAAATCTCCTGATATCAAAGGATAGTATCTCTATTAACGAAATTCCATATATTGATACAACACCATCTGAGCGAGAAAACAGCCCGATACACGAAGCATATAAACCACCCAATGTTGTAAATGAAATTATCAGTGACAACTGGGATGAAGATCCTGTAGATGATAAAGTTATTAGTAAAAAAGATGATTTTTCTGATAGCGATGTCATAAAAAACCATCTCTCTGATGAACATGATCTGACACCCTCTGAGGCTGAACAAACATCCCCTTCTGATCAGGATATTTTTTATTATCCAGATACACAAACCTCCGATTCTGCCAGTTCTGTAACAGAATATGAACAGGCCCCTGCCTATGAAGATATCCAGGCAGAATACAGGGCATCATCTGTGTCAGATACATTTATCCACGAAGAAGTTTCACCTCATGCTGAGGAAAACATACAAGCGGGTATATTTACTAACTCTGCCACTCCTGATTCAGAGCAATGTGATGACCGTATATCTGATTACAATGTATTTTCTCTGAAGGCTTTTTTACAGGGAGCCGGGATGGAAAAGATTATTGATCTCTCTGATCTGACCCCTGAGATCATGAACGAACTTGGCAAAAGTTTTCGGGCTATGATTCATGGTCTGCGTCAGATCATGATTGCAAGAGCAACAATCAAAGGAGAGTTTCGTATTGAGCAAACCATGATTCAGGCAGCTGGCAATAATCCTCTGAAATTCTCATCAGATGATGACGATGCGCTCATGGCCATGATTGGTATAGGTCGCAGAAGCGGTATGCCACCGTCGCAGGCCATTACCGAATCTCTTAATGATATGAGCTTACATGAATTTGCGGTGATTAATGCAATGCAAAGCGCCGTATTACATATGCTGACCCGTATGGAACCTGCACGTTTTACGGAAGATGCCGGAGACCGCTTTTTCGACTTCCTTCCGGCCAATAAAGCCGGACGCGCTTTTGCATTCTATGCAGATACACATAAAAATCTTACTTCTGCCCTGAAAGACGATTTTGACAGTAGTTTTGGCAAAGATTTTGCACGCTCTTATGAAAAAGCACTGACCAGTGCAGAAAAATCACTAAAAAATACCACCCATAAAGCTGAAAAAAATATTCCTTCTGCCGATGGAGACGCACAGTGAGCTGGAACAACCGTGTCGCCTGGGAGGAGGGCATGTTCCTCCGTGCACAACATTTCCAGCAACAGGACCGCTGGACAGAAGAACAGATACGCCAGACATTACGTTTTGTCAGACCCGATGGATGGGGTTTTGTACACCTGCAAATCAGCCAGGACCTCCTGACATCCGGACGCTTCGCCCTGACATATGCCTCCGGAGTATTTGATGATGGCACCCCTTTCAGCATGCCCGGAGAGGCTGATCTGCCTCCGCCGCTTGAGATACCAGATACAACACGCGATGCGCTGATTTATCTCGCTCTGCCTGTTCGTCAGGCAGGCGCAATGGAGATGATTGCCGACGGCCGAAAAGACGGGCGTTATGCTGTATCAACCTTCGAAGCATTTGACACACAATCAGGCTCCTCCCAGCCCAGTGAAATTGATATCGGGCGTCTGAGCACAATACTTCTGACAGAAAACAGTGATCACGAAGGGTATCTGTGCCTGCCTGTCGCACGCGTACGCGAAGTTCTGCCCAGCCAGCAGGTCGTGCTTGACCAGGGATGGATCCCTCCGTCTCTGACCTGTTATGCAACGACACAGCTCTCTGCCCTGGCTATCGAGCTGACCGGCATGCTCAACCAGCGCGGCAATGCTATTGCGGCCCGTCTGACATCACCTGGCGGCAAAGGGAGTGCTGAAGTTGCAGATTTCCTCCTGCTTCAGTCAATCAATGGCTGGCAAAATCTGATGTCACATTTTGCTGAAACAGGCACTGTTCATCCCGAAGATTTTTATCGTTTTCTGATCTGTGTTGCCGGAGAGCTCTCAACATTTACAGCTCCTGACAAACGTCCTTCACAATACCAACCCTATCGCCACAAAGATATCCAGGCGAGTTTCGCACCTGTTGTTGCTGATATACGCCGTTCACTTTCTGCTGTGTATGAACAGACTGCCGTAATGATCGAGCTCAATCTGCGTCGTCATGGCATTCGCACGGGCACTATTCATGACCGCTCGCTTCTGGCTAAAGCCAGTTTTATCCTTGCTATTACAGCAGAGATGCCAACAGAAGAACTTCGCCGCCTTTTTCCTCATACTGTTAAAATTGGTGCTGTTGAGCATATCCGTGAGCTTGTTAACGTTGCTATGCCAGGCATCGGATTACGACCACTTCCTGTTGCTCCGCGACAAATGCCATTTTATGCGGGCGCAACCTATTTTGAGCTTGATCGCAACTCTCCCTCCTGGCAGAGCCTTAACAGTTCAGGGGGTATTGCTCTTCATGTTTCCGGTGACTTTCCCGGTCTGAAAATTGAACTCTGGGCAATTCGTTCATGACCGGCAACCCTTTTCTTGAGCCCGATGATAACGAGCAGACCATTATCCGCCCTTTACCTGGAGGGCGCCCTCCCCAGCCCGAAAAAACTGAGCCGGAGCAACCTCTCAGTCCCGCACAGCAGCAGATAAATGTACAACCGGCGAATGCGCTGCGTTTTGAAGATATTCAGCATTCGTCACAATCCATCATTGTTGCCGCTGCTGCCGGGTGCCTGAGTTTTCTGAGCCGTATTCATAACACCTACACTGCCCCTGACCCCACGCAACTAAGACAAAATGCAATTGCTGCCCTGAAACAATTTGAACAGGTTCTGCGTGATAATAATGTGCCAATGGATGAAATCCGCCCCGCACATTATGCGCTCTGCGCAAGCATGGATGACGTAGTGCATTCTACCCCCTGGGGTAGTCAGGGAATATGGAGCGCAGCCTCCCTCGTCTCCACCTTCCACCAGGAAGTGCAGTCGGGTGAACGTTTTTTTGACGTGCTGGTTCGTATTTCGCGCAGCCCTGGTCGTATGCTTGGTGTGCTGGAGCTGATGTATCTCTGCATCTGCCTCGGTATGCAGGGGCGTTATCGCCTCTCACCCCGCGGCCCGGCTGATCTGGACCGTATACGCGAAGAAATATTCATTCTCATTATGCGCAACAGGCCAGCGGTAGAGCGCGAACTTTCACCGCACTGGCAGGGAGTCAGCGCACCCTACCGCCCGCAACGATTTGGCGTGCCGGTATGGCTTGCTGCCGTGGCCGGCCTGACCCTGATTAGTTTTATTTATGTGTGGGTCACACTGGGAGCGGCACGCCTTTCATCAAACCTGTTTGCCTCAGCCCTCTCCATCCCGCCAGGGCAGCAGCCTCAGATTGCCCGCGTTGCACCGGTTGAAGACCTGCCTCCTCCTCCTGAACCCGTTCACGGGGAACGCGAACGCCTGGAAACTTTCCTTGCCCCTGAAATGCAGCAAAAACTGGTCTCTATTGAAGGCACAGACGCCGTTCCTGTTATACGCATAATGGGTAAAGGCATGTTTCTGTCTGGTACTGAACAGCTTGACCGTAATACGCTACCACTCCTGCACCGTATTGGTCTGGCTCTGGCCACAGAAAAAGGCTGGGCTGAGATTATCGGCTATACAGACAGCCGGCCTATTCACACCATTCGTTTCCCGTCCAACCTTGAGCTTTCACGCGCCAGGGCAGAAACCGCAGCTACCTTCATTCGTGAAACCGGAGGCACTGGTATGCCACTCCATATTCAGGGTGCCGGTGCCTCTAACCCCATCGCTTCCAATGATACACCTCAGGGGCAGCAAATGAACCGCCGCATCGAAATTGTTCTGCATCGCCAGACGCCAGACCAGGACAAGCAGCCGTGAGCCTTATTTCAGACGGTAATATCCCTCCTTTCCTCTCAGCCATAGCCGGACGCTGGAGTATGAGCTTTATGGGGGCAGCAATGGCTGGTGCTCTCATCTGGTTCCTGGGAGAGCTTGTCCCTGGCCTGCGTACACCTGCAGCCCGCATTATATGTGTTATTATCGTTCTCATCATATGGGCGGGAGTAAACAGTCTGCTGTCATGGCGCGCCAGACACAAAGATAAAACCCTGATGGCAGGTGCCACAGAAGGTGATAACTCTGATGACGCGATGGCAGCACAGGCAGAGGCCCAGGAAGAAGCCCGCAACCTGCGTGAACGACTTCAAAAATCACTCCAGATTCTGAAAAAAACACGCAAAGGGCGCGGCTATCTGTACGAGCAGCCCTGGTTTGTTCTGATCGGTCCTCCAGGCAGCGGCAAAACAACCCTGCTCACTCAATCGGGCCTGCGCTTTCCACTGGCACAGCCTGATGGTATCGGTGGCCTAGCACCTGGCGCAGTAGCTGGTATTGGCGGCACGCGCCTGTGTGACTGGTGGTTTGCCGATGAAGCTGTACTGATCGATACTGCCGGTCGCTTTACCACACAGGATTCCAACGAAACAGTTGACCGTTCAGGCTGGCTGAACTTCCTGGGCCTGCTAAAGCGCACCCGCTCACGACAGCCACTTAACGGGGTCATTGTAATGATCTCGCTGGCCGATGTGGTCACAGTCTCACAAAGCGAACGGCTGTTTCATGCCCGCATGATTCGTGACCGTATCCGTGAACTGACCGAGCGCCTTGGCGTACGTATCCCGGTTTATGCTATTTTCACCAAAGCAGACCGCATTGCTGGTTTTACAGAATTTTTTGATGATCTCGACCGCGACTATCGCCGTCAGGTCTGGGGCATGACATTTCAGCTTCAGCATGGTATCGAAGACTTTACGAACGAATTTCATCTCCTGACAAACCGCCTGAATGACCGCCTGTTTGAACGGCTTCAGCAGGAACGCATTCCTGCAAGGCGTGCCATTATTGCTTCTTTTCCATTACAGATGGAAACACTCAATGATGCACTCAACGAATTTCTGAATGCTGCTTTTGGCAGCACACGTCTCGACCCGGCCCCTTTTATTCGTGGCATTTATTTTACCTCCAGTGCACAGGAAGGCACACCGGTTGACCGGCTAAGCAGCATGCTGGCCCGCAGCTTTGGCATCGACCAGCGTCGTATGCCGGCCCTCCGTTCAGATACAAAACGCGCCTATTTTGTCGAACGTCTGCTCAGCGAGGTGATTCTTGGTGAAGCACGTCTCGTCTCGTCTTCTCCCACACGGCAACGCCGCCGCCTGATGCTGCGTCGCTCAGGTTTTGCTGCTGTAGCGCTTGTTACTGTCTTATCCTGCATTTTTTTGTGGCAACGTAATATTGAAAACCGACAGATTATTGCCCACAACGAAGACGCAATTAACATTTATCGCAGCAAGCTGGAGAACCTGCACCTGGACCCTGTGGCAGACGATAACCTGCCAGCCGTCCTTCCTGCTCTCAATGCCGCCCGGGCCCTGCCTGACGCCCGTACACTGGCATCCCGTCATCGTGTCTGGCCAGGAATGGCCTTTAACGAAGATGCTGACATCGGCATGACGAACCACCTGATTTATCAGGCGGCGCTCCAGCGGCTTCTACTGCCTCGTCTGATGTGGCGCCTGGAAAATCAGATTCAGGAACATTTCAGCCAGCCAGCCTTTCTTTACGAAGCAACCCGTATTTACCTTATGCTCAGCAACCAGGGTTCACTTGAACCTGAAATGATCAGAGACTGGATGCTGCTCGACTGGGAAAGTCGTTTTCCTGGCCCAAGTGCAAAAATACAGCGCGACCAGCTGATGGAGCATCTCAATGCTCTGCTTGAAACGCCTCTCCCAAGCCTGCAGGTTAACGGGGGCATGGTAAAACAGGCTCGTGCTGCCTTTAGTCGTGTCAGCCCGGCTGAACGGGTCTATGGCCGCATCAGAGCCAGTGCCATGTCGGTTCCCGACTGGTCACCTGAGACCGTACTGGGCCACGGGCAAAAGCAATTTACGCGCCTGTCGGGTCGTCCCATGACAGACACAATCCCCGGTTTTTACACCAGTGCTGGTTTCAGGCAGATTCTTCTGCCGGCTCTGCCTTCTGCCGCGCAGGATGTCGCAAGCGAAAGCTGGGTACTGGGCAGCAGTGACCATAGTCTCAATGGCACAACACCTGCGAGCCTGGAAAACGGCGTTCTTGACCTGTATACTGCCGACTACATTCGCCACTGGGATGATATGCTGAACGACCTGGCCCTTGTACCCTTTTCGGGTCACTCAGACCTGGTACAGAGGTTATATGTTCTGTCATCACCACAATCACCCATGCGTGACTTCCTGGTCGCAATCACTCATGAACTCACACCGGCTACAGATGCACAAAATGAACAGCGTGGTGAAGATAAACAAAAAGCTGACCCCGAAAAAAGCCGTCTTGGAGCATTTTTCAACAGATCAAAAGGCAGTAACCCTGCAGCCCCTGTGCCTGGCACAGAGATTGATCTGCACTTTGCTCCTCTGGTGATCTTTACCGGACGTACTGGCCAGGCTCCTCCAATTAATGGAGTGATGCAAATCCTGAACCAGTTCGAGGGAGCCATTGCCCAATTACCTAATGCCGATAATCCTGCGCAGCTGCTACAGTCAACACAAAACCCTGTACAATCTATTCAGGCAGAATCTCTGCGGCAGCCACAGCCTGTTTCCCGCTGGCTTAACCAGATCGCAACGGCAGGTGACAGCACAATGGCAGGTGATGCAAAACGCACAGCAGCCGCTGCCTATAGCAGCGCGCAGGGGCCTGCTCAGTTATGTATGGCAGTCGTAAAAAATCACTACCCGTTTGACCCGAATGCCGAGCAGGATGCACCTCTTGATCAATTTATTCGTCTGTTTACACCCGGAGGTGTACTGGACACGTATTTCACAACACAGCTTGCTGCCTATGTCGATACAAAAGGGCCTGTCTGGCGGGCTCACAGCCTTGGCAACACTCCACCTCCGGTTTCGGCTGCGGCACTCGCTCAGTTTCAGCAGGCAGCCCGAATTCGCTCCCTTCTCTTCCCTGGTAACATGGCAGTACCTGCAATACATCTGCACATCACGCCTCTGGCGGCTGACCCGCTGTCAAAAATAGTGAATTTCAGATTTGGTTCACTCAATGTCGTATGGAAAGCCGGCGTCAACGGCACTCTTGGACAGGCGCTTGGTGCATCAATGACATGGCCTGGTGATAATATCTCCAATATTGCACTCGACTTTGTGCCAGAGGCCGCCTTTCCTCGCCGCCAGCAGGGCAGCTGGGCATTCTTCCATCTCCTCGACAGCGGAGTAATAACCCCGACAGGCAAACCTGATCATCTCGACATAACCTTCCGCTCAGGAGACCGAAGCGTTACCTATGATCTGGAAACATCAACACCTGAACAGGTTTTTGATCATACCCTTTTCTCACATTTTCACTGTCCGATACTGCAATAGTTCATGCAGAACATTGAGGAATACCCACCTATGCCTGAACAGGCCGGATTTTGTGGCAAACTCCCCGCCAGAGGAGACTTTATCCGGCGAGGGCTTTCAGAAACACTGGTCTCATGCTGGGATAACTGGGTAGCCCGCAACCTGGCCTATACTCACACTGTTATTACTCAGGATGAGTGGATAAAAGGCTGGGTTATCGCGCCGCTATGGCGTTTATCTCTTCCTGCCGGGCACTTATCTGAGCAGCCCGTAAGTGGTCTGATAATGCCCAGTATTGACAAAGCCGGTCGCTATTTCCCATTTTTTGCCGGAGTGGAAGGTATTTCTGCGGCTATCAACACCGGCTCTTTCTGGCATGAGATGGAACATGCCTGCCGTGATGCTCTGATGCATACTATAGAACCTGATGAACTTTTTCTTCAGCTACAGAATATTCCTGCTCCCGAGGAAACATCCTGTATGACGGAACAGGGGCTGTGGATGACAGAAGGTAATAACACTATCCCTGCCCAGACTCTGACATATCAGGAGCTCCCCGAGCAGGAACTTTTTGCAAAGTTGTTCTGGGCATGACTGAAACAATACGATACTCCGCATCAACACATCAGGGTGTTGTCAGAGCTGAAAATCAGGATGCCTATCTATGCCGTCCTGATCTGCAGATTTTTGCCGTCGCAGATGGTGCAGGCGGGCATGATGACGGACAGTGGGCGGCACAACGGGTCATTGACAGCCTGGCGTCACTCCCTGCTGATCTCCGGCCCAGCGAACTTTTACAGCGTATTCGACACCGCCTGACAATGGCACATGAACAGCTGAAAATGGAAGCACTGCGACGTGACAGCCAGAAAGGTATGGCTTCGACTATCGTTGTTCTAATTTTAACGGAAGAGTATTTTGCCTGTCTCTGGCTGGGAGATTCCCGTATCTATATGATGCGGGATGGTGAGTTAATTCAATTAACAAAAGATCACTCCCACACACAGGCTTTAGTTGATGCAGGCCTTCTGCGTGTTGAGGAAATGGAATTACACCCCCAGGCAAATGTCATTATCAAAGCCATTGGTGCGGGGTCACAGCCACTTATGATTGATAAATGCACAGGCCCGCTTCTGCCTTACGACAGGTTTTTATTATGTTCTGATGGCCTGACAAAATCGGTTAATGACAGCAACATTCTTAAATGCCTTGAAACAGGAGTGAACTCTGCAGATCTTCTGGTAAAAACTGCTCTGCAAAACCATGCACGCGACAATGTTACAGCCATTGTTGTCAGCATTGAAGATGAAGAAAAATGGCCTTCAAATAACGATATTTAAAAATTATTATATTATTTTTCATCGGAGGCTGCCGGTGTAATACCAAGTTTAGACAGAATAGCAGCGCGTGTGCTCCCGTCTTCAATCAGGTCAACCAGAAGCTCACGCCATGACAATCGTGCACGCCTTACCGCTTCATATAATGTTCCTGAAATTGGTGACTGAGGCTCATTTTTTTCAAAATACTGAGCTACATAAATAAGATGATTAAGCATATCATCACGCGTTGGCTCTTTAGGATTTGTCATACACTGCGCCTCAGAAAGACACTCTGAAGAAGTCTCTCTTCCTGTTGTTATTGCAATACTCTCTTCCTGTTTCAGCTCCTGCTCAGTTAATATAGCCTCCTGCACAACAGGAAGCGTAATATAACGAGCTGCTATTTTCTCAGCTTTTGTCAGAAGAGCCATAATCCGACTGGTAGGCGGTGAATCGTGACCAAGACGTTCAGTCATTAGTTTATCAAGCATTTTCCAGCTTTTTAAAGCCCGTCTGCTACCATGATAAACCTCCGACAAAGTGGCTTGCCCTAAACGGGCAGCTTCATCTTCAACCTCAGAAAAAGGCAGAATACCTGAAGCAAGACGCTGTTTGCGTCGTGCCGTGTCACCTATACCCTGCACCTCTTCTGACTGTTCATACTGCCATAATAAAAAAGGGGTTCCATCTGCGCGAGCAAACAAAGGAGTTTTTCGTAAAGCCTGCATCAGACTCCCATCTGAACTCACACCATTCAGCCCGGTTAGTGCTGCAAAACGCGCCTCAGGTCCATCCTCATCGTTCCCAGGGAAGAAGTCAGGCCAGTAATCAGTAAATAATCCAAGTGCAACATCTATGCCGTCAGCCAGTCCGTTCAGGCCATCAAGACGAATCAGCGCCTCAATCAACCAGGAAGAGACTTCAATATCTTTCCCTACCGACCGGAGAATTTTCGCAGAAAAATTACGTACAGCTACCCAGTGCTGCAAAGCCGTAGCACTTTCAGCCGGATCATACTCTCCTCGTCTTTCTGCCGCTCGGGCATCTGACCGTGCATCACGCAGCTGAAAATAAGGCGACGATGGTGAAATATCGAGGCGCGGGTCTGTACCCTGTGGAAGTTCTTCCGTGACAGGTTGCAATAAAGCATATGGCGTATAGTCTTCTCTCTGAGCCATCAGGCGACTGCTCCGGATTATTTCAGATTATTTTCATCGCGCTTTTACCTGGCGACAGAACAGCTGTCTTAAGCTTACACAGATAACATGTAAAATATGTAATGTATAAAAATTCATTTTTTACACGTATTATCAAAAGAATACCTTCAGGTGCGACCAGGAAACAACACTCTGACACACCCCCTTACCGAACCCGCCCGTAAACCACCATTATGTAAAAAACAGAAACATTAGTTTTCTATTATTGTTATTTATTACATTATCAATACCCCGTAAAAAAGACACAGAAGGAACAGACCTCACATTCACTGTTCCGCCAGAACATCGCGTTTTTTGTCCTGCCACTTTCTGTTTTACGGAGTAATTTCCTCATGAAACTCTCTCTGCTTTCTCTTCCCGCTGCTGCACTTGCACTGGGCCTTACCGCTGCCCCTGCTTCTGCTCAGGTGGTAACCAATGCCTCTCAGGTTCAGTCCGGCACCTATGCTGTTGAGCCTGGCCACACACAGGTTGGCTTCTCTGTGCTGCATTTTGGCTTCACTAACTATCAGGGCGTTTTCTCAAACGTTTCAGGCACTCTGCACCTCGATGCCAAAAAACCGGCAGAATCGACATTGTCAGTAACCATTCCTGTCAGCTCTGTGCAGACAACCAGCACAAAACTTGATGAAGAACTGAAAAGCGACCAGTGGTTTGATGCTGCAAAATTCCCTGATGCCACATTTGTCTCAACATCTGTGCATACGAATGGTCATAACGACGCCACTGTAACCGGCAACCTGACCCTGCATGGTGTAACAAAACCAGAAACCCTGAAAGTACATTTCATTGGTGCTGGCGTTAACGCACTCGACAAAAAATACACAACAGGGTTTGAAGCAACAGCCACCATTAAACGCAGCGACTTTGGCGTAAAAATGTATGTTCCTTACGTTTCTGACGAAGTACGCCTGCATATTGCCGGCGCATTCGAAAAACAGGACTAACAGCCATGACGCTCCCTGCACACTTAAACGCCGGGAGCACACGCTACTCAACGGTTGCGATCATCCTGCACTGGATGATCGCCTTCGGGATACTGGTCCTGATCGCAATGGGGCTGATCATGGATCACCTTCATCTCGACCCCATGCGTGTGTTCCAGCTTTATCAGCTTCATAAATCTATCGGCATTACAGTTCTTCTGCTCGTTATCATACGCATTGGCTGGCGCCTGTTACACCGTGCTCCTCCCCTGCCTGACACGATGCCGGTGACAGAGAAAAAATTGGCGCATCTGGCGCATCTGGCTCTCTATGTATTGCAGATCATCCTGCCACTCAGTGGCTGGGCAATGGTTTCAGTATCAGTGTTTGCCATACCAACAGTACTCTTTAGTGTTGTGCCCTGGCCTGACCTGCCTGTTCTGCCAACACTTGAAAATAAAGCACCGGTTGAGGACGCGCTAAAAACAGTGCATCATTGGCTTGCCTGGGGGCTTCTGGCTCTGATCACAGCACACGTTGCAGCCGCACTCCGGCACCGCTTTATTTTACACGATTCAGTTCTTGCACAAATGCTTCCCTCACTGAAGAAATCAGTGCCTCTATCACGCCGGAAGGATCACACATCATGACGTCTCTGCGCACTCTTCTCCCCGCGTTCATAGCAGGAGCAACACTGTTCTCTGCTCCGGCTATGGCCGCAGACTGGATACTTCAGGATGGCAGCGGCGTTGTAGGCTTTTCCGGCACACAAACCGGCAAAACTTTTCATGGCCATTTCACCCGCTATCATGGCACGATCTCTTTTGACCCCGCACAGCCTGAAGCAGGACATGCCAAAATTATCATAGAAATGGCCAGCGCTGTTACCGGAGATAAACAACGTGACGAAGCTTTACCTGGCCATGACTGGTTTGACGTAAAAGCCTTTCCTGATGCTGTGTTTGACGTAACCACCTTCAAACACCAGAGTGGCAATCACTATAATGCCGAAGGCACCCTCACCATTAAAGGTGTCAGCAAACCTGTGACTCTGCCTCTTTCTATCGATATTGCAGGCACAAGCGGCCTGCATGCAAGAGGCAGTCTTCAACTGGCCCGCACGACCTTTAATGTTGGTTTAGGGCCATGGCAGTCACCTCAGTGGGTAGCGCTTGAAGTCAACGTTGATGTTGACGTTACGGCTCACGACCGCTGAGAAAACGGTCTTATCGTCTTCAGAGGCAAGTCTCGGCCTGCCTCTCCTCCTTTGCCCATGGCGGATGTTCAAACGCCTTCACGAGGTAATCAAGCAACGCTGTTAGCCGGGCTGGCCTCACGGTACTGGCTGGTGTTACAAGATATAACGTAATCACAGGCCCTTCCCACCCAGGCAGCAAACGTTCAATGCGGCCGGTGCGCAGGCCCTCCCACACCATAAATTCAGGAAACAGCCCATATCCCAGGCCTGCCTCAAGAGAAGGTAAAAAAGCCTCAGAGTTATCTGCGCTGAAACTCGATTTCTGAGCCAGAACATACTCTTTTCCTGATTTACTTTCTCGTAAACGCACCATGCCTGGCGCAGCATTATTTGTATAAACAAAGCTCTTACGGGTTTCGAGGTCGCGCGGGTGTTCTGGCCGCTCACTCTTTTCAAGCCATGATGGCGCCGCAACAAGCAAAAGCCTGACATCACATAACCGCCGGGCTCTCAATGATGAATCTGCCAGCGAGGCAATACGCAAAGCCGCATCATATCCATCTGCTACCAGATCAACGACAGCATCACTAAAATCGACTGACAGGTTAATAGCAGGATACTGCTCCAGAAAACCAGGCAGCACCGGTGCGAGATGGCGCACTCCAAATGTTGTAGGTGCTGCAAGACGAAGACGCCCTGAAGGGCGCTGCATATCGCCACGCGCCTGCACCTCTGCCGCTTCGGCCTCTGCCACGATACGACTGGCATACCCCAGCAGGCTACGCCCTGTTTCTGTCAGTGACATATGCCGCGAATTACGATTAAACAGCGATATCCCCAGCGAACGCTCAAGACGACTCACCGCTTTGGAAACTGTAGGTTTAGAAAGCTGAATTTCTTCAGCAGCACCGGCAAAAGAACCAAATTCTGCCACTTTTGCAAACACAGCCCAGGCTTCAAAATCTGGCAGACGCATCTTCTCTCCCCTGCACCACAAACAATAGAGCCAGCCTAAGACAAAAATACCTGTTTGGCAAAAATCAGAAACAATCCTTTTCCATAATTTCCATATACGCACCCATCACCCTGGAGGTATATTTTCAGGCAACAGCTCTCAGATCTTTTTAAATAAGAGGCTTACATGATCGATATTCGCCCCCATAACCAGCTTGGCCACGCTAACCACGGCTGGCTTGATGCCAGACATCATTTTTCATTCGCTGACTACTATGATTCTGCACGTATGCACTGGGGTGCCATACGTGTGTGGAATGATGATGCGATTGCGCCCGGCACAGGTTTTGGTAAGCATCCGCACAAAAATATGGAGATCATTACTTACATTCGGGAAGGCGCTATTACTCACGAAGACAGCCTGGGGAACAAAGGCCGCACTGAAGCCGGAGATGTACAGGTTATGTCAGCTGGCACTGGTATTTTTCATAGTGAACATAACCTGGAAGATATCACCACCCGCCTGTTTCAGATCTGGATTATTCCTGACCGTTCAGGGCATGCGCCCTCATGGGGTACACGTACCTTCCCCAAAGGAGAACGGGCCGGAAAATTTGTTGCTCTTGCCTCTGGATATCAGGAGGATAAAGAAGCTCTTCCCCTGAATGCACAGGCTCGTGTTATGGGGGCATCACTTAAGAAAGATGAAAGCTTAGACTATAATTTTCCTGATAAAAACTTAGGATATCTGGTTGTCGCAAAAGGCTCAGTCGTTATCGACGGTAAGACTGCTAACGAAGGGGACGGCGCAGCGATCTCACAAACTGATACCATCACCGTTACTGCAACTGAAGATGCAGAAATAATTCTCGTAGAAACCAGGCCTGTCACAGACTAAAATAAACTTCCATAACCAGACCACAGTTTTTTAATATTCTGTGGTCATGCATGCAACGCTGACAAAAACCTCTCAGCTGTTATCGGGCTGCCACCCATATTATAAAATTTATAGTGAATACCACGATTAGCTGCGATAAGATAAAAGCAGTTTCTCAAATGATTCTGGTTATCCAGCCTGCGATTTAATTCCAGAAGTTTTGTACCTTTTCTGGAAAAAACCAGATTAGCAAGCCCTGCACCATGAGGAGCTATAATGCTTGTGGCCTGCCGGAAAAGAGCAACCTGAGTCCTGAAGTCCATCCCCTCCAGAAACACTTTTGTATACCCTTCCCGTTCAAGGATCGGGTCAATCAAAGCCTGCTCATCTGGTGTAATACGCCCGCTTCCGTCCATAGCACGACCGACATAAAAGCGCTCTGGCAATTCGGGGTTATGGGGCACGTCGAAAAGATCAAATAAGCGATGCGGAGCTTCCATATTCAAATAAAGCTCTGGCATTGTAGGTGAGTGCCAGAGGTAGTGAATACGTCGTGCTCTATAAATGCCATCTTCAAGCGGTGTCACCCTATCACTAAGACCAGCAACGGCCAGAGAGCTGTTAAAAACTTCCTGTGAAAATGCCGGGTTACGCGTAGCAAAACTTTTTGTAGCATCAGGAATAATAAATTTTACAAAATCCGGCAAAATTCTTTTTGCTATCTGCATTTTTGAAACAGCATATAAAAGCCAGTGATAATAATTGCGCGCTGCGCCATCAAAGCTCAGAAACACATCGTCATTCAGTTCATGATAAGGCAAATCAGGAAGGCGTTTTGAAACATTATAAAGGCCATGATTACAAAAGCAGGATGGCTCTGACATCACCCGGTCCTGATTATCAATAATCATTCCATCCAGACCATGACCTATAACAAAACGCCCGTTCTCAACAGTGAGCAGCCGTAATACTGTCTGCCTGATGCTGATATATTCTGAATCACCAACAAGGCGCGCACCGTAAAAACTCAGGCCACACCGAAAATCATCCATATTCTGAGAGGGGTAAGCCTCAGCGGGTGGAATAAGTTTTGTGTGACCAGCCTTCATAAGGTCTGTTTTACGTGCGGCATGAAAAGAAGAAATTGTATTCTTAATATGAAAAGGGTCACTCTGAATCGATGGCATCACATTATTCCGCATCCATAATATCACGCTCTTATATTTCTGGTTGTATCAGCTAGCAGCATCCAGCGCAAAGAGACATGCTACGTGTACATCTTAAAAACTGATTTTTAATAATTAATATTTTATAATAATTGTTCTTTTCTCTCTTATGTAATTTTCAATATAATAAGAAATATAGAATTATTATACTTTAAAATATTGTTCCTTTAATCCAAATAAAAAATATTTACTCCGTCAGAAAAACAAAATTTAAAGTAAAAACCCAACATAAGCTCTGATACGCTCTGTTCCCCGGAAAAAAGTCGGGGGGTTACCTGCGCGCTTCATATGAAAAAGCAACAGGACACTCTTCAGCGCCAGAAAAATCATGCGACTTTATACCATCCTTCCCAGGTAACCACAGGAATTAGCAAATTGCTGCACATCAATCAAAACGAGAAGATTTTCACAACCAGTCAGGCACTTCCGTTCCCACCTGACGGGGCACTCTTACGATACAGAAGCTAAAGAAATACATATCCTGTCTTTTGCATTTATCCACAGATTTCGGGGATGAATATGTGGGCACCCTTGTGGAAAACGGGTACCCACACTCTGAACAACTGAAAAGACTAAACTAATTAATCCTGGAAACCAAACGGCCCTATACCGGGGTCCCAGTTACCCCATGCAGGATTCCATGAGGGATTCCAGTTATTCCAGGCCGGACCAGCCTGCCAGTCTCCCCAGTTCCACGAGCCATCCTGATACTCAACTGCAGTATCCTGCTGCTGATTAACCAGAGCCTGCTGCTGACGATACTGCTCATAAGCGTCATATGCTTTCTGGTCACCGACATACAGGCAGTCACAAATCGTCGGATCAGCGTAAACATAGAAAACCTTACCATCATGCATACGCCTGATAAAGCGGTGCGCTGGCAGTTTATCGAGCATTTTCTGACGCTTAACTGTATTAGCCGGGTGAAAGGCAAAGCCTGCCGCTGCCAGATGATCTTCTTTATGAGCAATTTTAAGAGGCTGACTGGCACAGGCGCTTAGCAGCATAATACCTGCGCAGACTGCACCAGATTGCACGAGAAAACGAGAAAACATCATTTTTTCCTTATACTCACGTAAGCCTTTACCCTATGGCTCTCCGTGTCTTGTTCTCTGTTTCAGACAAGAATTCATATCATGACCATTTTTTTTGTCATTAAAAACCGAACAAGGATGATAAGCAGAGTTCTCTCCCCTGAAATTATTTGTTAGCTTATAATAAGCAATTCGGTCTAGTGTTATACAACCCTGCTTCAGGACATAATACCCTGATCCTGACATTTCCGGAGAGAATGCGTGAAAGTAAAACCCTTATTGAACCTGCTTCTCCCATCACTACTGCTCATGCCATTACCCGGGAAGGCATGTTCCAGTCTGGCAATTACAGATAGCAGCGGGCACGTCTTTCACGGCCGCACACTTGAACTGTCTGAAGATCTGCCTTCATGGCTGACCTACTACCCTAAAGGTACAGCCTTTCAGAAAAAAGCACCTGATGGCAGTAATGCGGCAAGTTACCAGGCATTATACCCTGTATTGTCCGTCACAACCGAAGTCTATCAGGATGGTGATGACCATAATATGCTTGAAGGTGTGAACGGAGCCGGCCTTTCGTTCAGTGCCAACATGGTACCCGAAGCCAACCTGACACCCCTGACCAAAGATGAATATAAAATATCTGTTCCTGTTACCTCAATTGGGGAGTGGGCACTGGCAAATTTTGCCACTGTTGAAGAAGTCAGAGAAGCCGTAAAAAAAGGTCATTTCTGGTCCCCCGTGCTGACACGTCTTGGCGGCGTGAAATCACCATTCCACTTTGCTTTTTACGACAAAAAGGGCGGCAGTATCGTTGTTGAGGCCCTTAACGGCACATTTCACGTCTATGATAACCCGACAAAAGTTATGACCAATGGTCCTGACTTTCCGTGGCATCTGCAAAACCTGAATAACTACACGCAACTTACAAACAAGGACCGGTCAGAGGCCGTGCTGGGCACCCTGAAACTGGTTCAGCCTGACAGTGGCATTGCAGCAGAAGCGCTTCCTTCCTCTGACACATCAGTCGGGCGTTTTATTCGTGGTGTGTATTATACAACGTACGCACCGGTTGCTAAATCCACCGGCGATTCATTCAATGTTCTGGCACACATTATGAACCGCTTTGACCGGATGAAAAACATCACAACCGATACGCTTGGCGGCGAATCAACCATAAAAACAGGTAAAACACTGTCAGAATATACTGTCTGGACCTCTCTCACAGACCTGAGCGATGGTATCATGCTTATTCGGGGTTACAGTGATATCGGTTACAAAAAATTCTCTCTCGAGGCATTTCACGACGTGAAAAAGCCCGTCTTTGAAAGAATAAATGACGCGAATACGGCCCTCTCTTACTAATTGTTTTAAAGAGGACGTTTTGAAGAAAAACGTCCTCTTTTTTAAATTCTACTGATAAGCGCTCTCACATATTCAATAAAGCATGAAGACATCAGGTAAGATAAATGCCTTGCCTACCTCATGCATAAACCTGACTGCCTGAATACTCACATTACGTTTCTTAAAAGTATAAAATCAGGCAAACCGGAATATCTCCCAGTCACAGGGTCATTTCAATTAAATGCTCATCCTGCTGACACAAAGGAGAGAGCCCACCCTGCCCTGACTTTCTTTCATTGTAATTTTACTGATATATGTCAGAAAAACTAACCTGCCCGATACGAGTGGTTCGGGCACATTATCTCCTGTTTCCCCGCATAATATAATGCGCTGATCACACTCGTTACCGCTCTTAGATATAAGGATAAACATCATGTCAGCTTCAGAAGATTTAGCATGGTCTTTACCTTTACGCTGGGGCGCTCTGCTGCTGCTCTCTCTTATTTTTTCTGTTTTCCTTGAATGGCTCGGTTTACCTGCGGCTCCGCTCCTTGGCCCACTCGCCGCAGCAGTGATGCTGTCTATGCGAGGTCAGAAAATTAAACTCCCCAAGCCTGCTTTTGTATATGCCCAGGGCGTTGTCGGGGTCATGATCGCCAGCTATCTTCCGCACACAATCTTTCAGCAAATTTTGTCTGACTGGCCCGTCTTTCTGGGTGGCACGTTATCAACCCTTTCAGCTGCAGCATTTCTGGGCTGGTTCCTTACACGGTCAAAAATGCTGCCGGGCACGACTGCTATATGGGGATTTTCACCAGGGGCAGCGACAGTCATGACGCTCATGTCTGCCTCCTATGGTGCTGATATGCGGCTTGTTGCCTTCATGCAATATCTCAGGGTTGTCTGCTGCGCTGTAATAGCAGCCTGTATGGCGCGTATACTTGGCACTCCGGCTGTTGCGCAAAGTGCTGCACATGTCATTTCACCGGCCACTATACTGACAGGTCTGGGGCTAGTGCTTACGGGCAGCACTATAGGGTTATGGCTGAACATTCCCGCCGGGGGGCTTTTGCTCCCCATGGCACTGGGCATGATTGCGCGACTTGGTTTTTCAATACACCTTGAACAGCCATTCCTTCTGCGCGTCGTCGCTTATGCTGTTGTCGGCTGGGCTATAGGCATGCGTTTTACACCTGATATTTTATTGCATGCTGCCCGGGTGTTACCACGTCTGCTGAGCACAATTATTGCTCTTATTGTTATTTGCTTCGGCTTTGCCGTGGTTCTCGCTCATATAGCACATATTGATCTGCTAACGGCTTACCTGGCGACCAGTCCGGGAGGGGCAGATTCTGTGGCAATTATTGCTTCAACTACGCAGGTTGATATGCCGTTTGTCATTGCAATGCAGATTGCCAGGTTCTTTTGTGTTCTGATCACCGGGCCAACTCTGGCACGATTTCTGTCACGCCGGACCGAAGACAGTTAAGCACCTGGCTACACAACCAGCCTTTTAAAAACGTCCCAGCTTTGTATAGCCGCAGGCCAGAGCAAAACGCTGCGCCAGCCTGCGTGCCCGCCTGACAGGCATTTTGCGCAACACAACGTCACAATACATATGGTCGTGCAACGCGAAAGCGACCATCTCCCATCCGTGATGCAGCATAAACTCGTGCCCGGCCTGGATAACACCATAAGGACTGGCACCGTCACTCATGATATAATCGTTAAGAATAACAAGCCCGGTGTGAGGCTTCATTTTCTTACGGGCAATCTCCAGGTCACGCACCACAGCATGGTAATTATGGTCGGCATCAAGATAAACAACATCCAGGCTCTCATCCGCAAGGGATGCAAGCATCGTTCCGCTATCACCTTCCATAACCACAACCTGACCACTGGCGACCTGCGAAGCAAACCGATCTTTAAAAAACTGCCCGTGCGTTTTGTTTTCAAACAGATCTGATGTCTTCTGCCCCCATACTTCCGGCAGCTTATGAACCATGAATTCGTCAATGGCATAAAACTTAGACGGCTTGCAGATTTTTAGAAATTTCTCTGAAAAATCACCCTTCATCACGCCAACTTCAGCAATGTGAGCATGGCGTGGCAGAAGAGGCAGAATATCATCACGCGATGACAGGAGCCGGGCGTTTCTTAACAGACATGAAGGTAATGCCGCTACTGCAGGAACCGCCTGAGACATCACAACACCTTTCTTGACTGAGAATGAAACACCTTTAAATGCCTTACCAGTACTGAGCAATAAGCGTTTTATAAAGCGTGATACACGACGCACATATGAAAACAATAACCGTGATATTTATCAGAACATCAGAAAGAAACGAAATATTATACTCATAACGGGTAAAAGGCTTATCTGACATACTTAACAAAGCCGGCAACAAAGACAATGCCATCAGCACAGGTAAAAAATAACGCCCCTGAACCCCCTGAACCATGGGCGCCTGCACAGCTGTCCAGGTCACGTACAATGCAACGAAAATACCCAGACACACCATCGCGAGAACAACAAGCAACCCCAGGCTACGAGCGAGCCCCGAGCGGCTCAGGCCGACTGGCCACCTCAAAAAAAAGGACAACACAAACACAATACCCGACACCCAGTATGCCAGCGTATAAAAGCCCACAGGCAACAGCACATTGAGCCACCCCAGAACACCAACACTCTCACGCAGCATAATCCACCAGCGTACATGCACGGTGTGCAATACGACATGGAGTGTAAACGGGATATGATGAAGCACAAAAATCATCTGTTCAGCTACCATCACGCCAGGCACCTGAAAATTAATGATAACGGGGCCGCTGCCAAACAATGCCCACAACGCAAAAACTATAAACCCGGTGAGTGAGGCCAGTAATGCTGACAAAAAATTCTTATGCCCTGCACATAAAAAAGGAAGACACAGAAATAAAGCATACGGCATTTTTGCTGCCGCTACACACCCTGAAACCAGCCCGGCAATAATGAGAATTTTCCCCTGGCAAAGACGGACCTGTGCGGATAACCCGCAAAAATATGACAGCAGCGCAACGGCAAGAGCCATCAGCGCCAGTACCATACCATCCTGAGAGCAGGATGCCGTCAGACTCACACTCATTGGCAACGCAAGGATAAGAAGCAGCAAAACAGCCGTACAATCCTGTGCAATACATAATGCCAGTGTGCCAACTGCTGTATTAACGAGAAGATTGCCCGCACGTGCCAGATAAAACATGCCCAGCATACTCGAGTGCAGCTTTTTCCCCACTAATACACCTGCAACTGCACCTGTATAAGAAACCGGGGGATAAAGCACACTGTTTGGAAAGCCTGCAAACTCAGTTGTTTTATTAAAGGGAAGCACCATAGAAGCAGCAATCTTCCCCGCCATAATCTGTGTTTTATCTGTGCCGCCGCTGTCCTGAAATATGTCGATCAGCTGCCTGACAGAAACAGGCAAAACACCACCACTCTCAGACGAGGAGCGCTTCACACCAACAAGCCCTCCACCCGCAATCTGAAATGTACGCATAAAATGAGCAGGCTCATCCGCAACCTGAAAAGGGGGAGTAAGAATAATACAAAATAAACCTGCCACAAACATATAAGCAGCATATAAAAAAGGAAGAAACCTGCGCTGCATCAGCATGAAAAATCACCTGAAAAATGCTTTTTTAAATCTTTATTATCCACAAAAAATATTCCTTCATTTTATAATTTTTCAATAATGTATTAAGATACGACCTTAGGATGATTAACGCGAAGAAATATCTTTATCTCAGTCGTCATACATTTTTTAAATACCTCTGACCTCCATTATGAGCGCCACTTAATGAGTGTTACTCCCCCCTCATCGCATCTGACCCGAGCCGTTCTGGGCGCTATGATGACATGCGTCATGATTTTATTTTCACTGTGGGTCATACGGCCGTTTTTACCCGCAACAATCTGGGCCATGACAATTGGCATCACCACCTGGCCTTTATTGCTAAGCCTGCAAAAAATACTGTGGGGCAGCAGGCCTCTTGCCATCGCCGTGACCACTTTATTTGCACTTATGGTTTTTGTTTTGCCTTTTTTTCTGGCAGCTCTCACTGTCATACAATACAGCAGCACTCTGATTGCTTTCGCGCATAGCACCGCCTCTTTTCGCATCCCCCCTGAGCCCGCATGGCTGACCAACATGCCTTATATCGGGCCATATACACACTCAGCATGGCACCGGATAGAAAATACCCGCCTGCCACAACTGCTAACCGGGCACCTGCCTGGCACAAATGAAATTCTTCGCTGGCTGCTCAATAACCTGGGTGGCTTTAGCATGCTCACCATTCAGTTTTTACTTATGCTGGTCATTATGGCGTTTATGCATGCAAAGGGAGAAAAGATTACGCAGGTTATGCTGGGACTGGGTTACTCCCTGGCAGGAATAAAAGGCCAGAATATGATGCTTCAGGCCGGGCATACCATTCGTGGTGTTGCTATTGCTGTAACAATTACTGCCCTGGCTGAAACAGCCGTAGCCGGCGCCGGGCTGATTGCAACTGACGTACCAGGAGCCACGGTATTAACAGCTATTACCTTTATGGTCTGCCTGCTTCAGGCTGGTCCGGGCCTGACACTTATCCCTATTGTTATCTGGATGTTTATCGCCGGGAACCCACTGAAAGCGACCATCCTGATGGCCATAACGATAGTAACGATCGCAATTGACAACCTGCTGCGCCCCTACCTGATTCGTAAACAGGCCAGTATTCCACTCATACTCATTATGGTTGGTGTGATGGGTGGACTTGCAGGCTTTGGTCTGATTGGTATTTTTATCGGCCCTGTTATTTTATCAGTAACCTATACTCTGATAAAAAGCTGGCTGGAGACTTCAGCTCCGGTTACTCCTGCATCTGATGATACAATGGAATCAGGTTCACCATGATAAGAACAGAAACAAAACAGAAAACCAGTCTCTTTTCGGTCTCTCGTTTCTTTGTTCTGCACGCGGAGAGCAGGCCCTGTAAGGTTAATATTATATTACAGAAAAACCAAAAAGATTCTTAAAAATGAGATTTCTTTATATAAAAAATGAAAAAATTTCATTATTTTCAATAATTTATATTATAATAATATCAATTCAGGCTGTATCGATATTATTATACAGCATTAATTTAATAACGAAAGAATTTTCAATATTTATAGGGATAATAACATCCCTTGCCAGCCCGATATTAAGCCTTGTTGTTGGCACAAGGCTTTTTACAAAACATAATCCACCCAAGATCGTCGCTTCATTTTTTACTTTTATAACTTATTTATTTACATGCGTTTCTTTCGCTATAATATATCTTATATTAAACGACAATATAGATCATTCTTTTGCCATTCCCTCATCGGAAACATATTTCTCTCTTCCTATCGCTCTTTATTTCAGCCTTATCACCATTACAACAACAGGATATGGAGATATATATCCTACCGCCGACCTGTCACGGCTTGTTGTCGGTTGTGAGATTTTTACAGGGCTGCTCTATCAGTTCTCAATTTTTTCTTTACTCACAACCTTTATAGCCTCATCAAAATCAAACCATTAGTCAGTGCTCTTTCTCTGCCATAACACGAGGCATAAACCTGTCACTTTCTCTTACGCCGGTTACCCGGCGCTCTGGCCGCGATTTGCGCTGATGGGTCAAAAACAGATGGTGGTGGTTCAATACCCAGCTGCAAAGCCTCCAGCCGCTTAACTTCGTCGCGCAGGCGGGCAGCAGTTTCAAACTCCAGATTAGCCGCCGCCTGACGCATCTCTTTCTCAAGCCGGGCAATCACCACACTCAGCTCCTGCCCGGTAGGCATGTGCGGTGTCGTTACTTCTCCTGCCCTGGTGGTTTCTGCCTCAGCTTTTTCAAAAGCAGCTGCTACGGGCTCTCCTACGGTTTTCTGCACACTGCGGGGGGTAATGCCATGCGCTGTATTCCAGTCAATCTGCTTCTCACGCCGCCTTGCCGTCTCTTCAATCGCATAGCGCAGGGAATCAGTCATTTTATCAGCATAGAAAATAACGCGCCCGTTCACATTACGGGCTGCGCGCCCTACGGTCTGAATCAGAGATGTACGGGAGCGTAAAAAACCTTCTTTATCCGCATCAAGAATGGCGACCAGTGCACACTCAGGGATATCAAGCCCTTCACGCAGCAGGTTAATACCTATCAGCACATCAAAAGTACCCATACGCAGGTCACGGATAATCTCAATACGTTCAAGTGTATCAATATCAGAATGCAGATACCTGACTTTGACACCGGCCTCAGACAAATACTCGGTCAGGTCTTCTGCCATGCGCTTGGTCAGCGTCGTCACCAGAATGCGCCCGCCGGCTTCAACCGTAGTACGGCACTCGGCAAGCAGATCATCCACCTGATGCTCAACCGGACGAATATCTGTAACCGGATCAACCAGCCCTGTCGGACGAATTACCTGCTCTGCGAACACACCACCGGTACGCTCCATCTCCCACGGACCAGGTGTCGCACTGACAAAAATAGTCTGCGGCCTGAAAGTATCCCATTCAGCAAAATTCAGAGGCCGGTTATCCAGGCAGGAAGGCAACCTGAAACCAAATTCAGCGAGTGTTGACTTACGTGCATTATCCCCTCGCTCCATACCACCAATCTGCGGCACAGTGACATGACTTTCATCAACAATCAGCAGAGCATCTTCAGGCAGATATTCAAATAACGTAGGGGGCGGATCGCCCGGCCTGCGCCCTGAAAGATAACGGGAGTAATTTTCGATACCTTTACATACGCCCGTGGTCTCAAGCATCTCAAGGTCAAAGGTTGTGCGCTGCTGCAAACGCTCAGCCTCAAGCAGCTTGCCCTGCTGGTTAAAAAGATCAAGCTGCTCACGCAGTTCATCCTTAATCCCGACCATGGCCTGCTTCAGCGTGGGTCTGGGCGTGACATAATGGCTGTTCGCGTAAATAGCGATATGTTGCAAATCAGCCGTTTTTTCGCCTGTCAAAGGATCAAATTCAGTAATACCGTCAATTTCATCGCCAAACAGCGAAATACGCCAGGCACGATCCTCGTTCTGCACAGGGAAAATATCGATCGTCTCACCCCGCACACGGAAGCACCCGCGCGCGAAAGCCATATCATTACGACGATACTGCAATTCGACCAGCCGCTGTATCAGCTGCTCACGGTTCAGTTCGTCACCATTGACTACTCTGATAACCATATCCGAATATGTTTCAGGTGAGCCGATACCATAAATACACGACACCGAGGCAACGATAATAACGTCGTTACGCTCAAGCAAAGCCTGCGTCGCAGCATGGCGCATACGGTCAATCTGCTCGTTAATCTGACTATCTTTTTCAATAAATGTATCAGAGCGCGGCACATAAGCCTCAGGCTGATAATAGTCATAATAACTGACAAAATACTCAACTGCGTTATGAGGGAAAAACTGCTTCATCTCGCCATAAAGCTGAGCTGCCAGTGTTTTATTAGGAGCAAGAATAAGCGTTGGCTTTTGCGTAGCCTGAATGACCTGAGCCATACTGAAGGTTTTACCCGACCCCGTAACCCCCAGCAGAACCTGATCGCGCTCCCCCTGTTCAACGCCGGCCACAAGCTCACCGATAGCACGCGGCTGATCACCGGCAGGCTCGTATTCAGACACAACCTCCATTCTGCGCAGCTTGGGACGAGGCGACTGCTTTTCCGGCGCGAAGGTAACCGGAGGAAGAGCTGCGGCTCTCTCACTCAGAGAAGAACGCCGGGACGCTGCACGGGGAGAGGATTTTGTTGCCATGTGCCAAAGATGGCGCTTAACCAGTTGACCTGCAAGGGTGTATGAGCAGGCGTATATTTTTATGCGTTTGTCTTTACGATTATATTAATAAAAGTTAATATTAAATGATAACCAGACAATATTTCCATTCAATATGCTGATTTATAGCACCGTTTTTTAAATGTAGTGTGATTCATGAAATATCAGAGACTTTCTCCGTCATCCGCCTACAGTCAGTCGACTCGTATAACGCCAGGCGAAACCCAGGCGAATACGCGCCCAGAAATAAAGACTGAAGCTCAGACAAAAGCGAAAACTACCTCAAAAACCCATGCAGACCCGACAAAGCCACCAGTCGTGCCGCGTGCTGGCGTGATTTCTGTTGTGCGCAGACAAAACCTGTTTTTGCTTGTCCGGCGCCTGAATGCGCCTGACGCAGGGCTATGGGGCTTTCCCGGAGGAAAAGTCGAGCCGGGCGAACGTTTGTTCAGCGCAGCAGAGCGCGAGTTAAAAGAAGAAACCGGCCTGACCAGCACAGCGACCCATATCGCTGATATTATCGAAACCATACGCCATGCCGCTGACGGCACACTGCTCTTTCATTATGTGATTACGGCTATCTGCTGCATCGAGACAGGAGATGAACAAACACCCGTTGCAGCCAGCGACGACGCCATGGAAGCACGCTGGTTCTCTCTTGCTGAGATTGGCCAGCTTGGCACCCAGGCAAGTTCAGGCCTGTATAATCTGGCCATACGTGTTGCTGAACAGGACAGAACAAACACTTTAATTCGCTAAGGCACTATCAAACAGGCTGAAAAAGATTTTTCAGCCTGCTACGGGTATCAGTCAGCCGGGTATTTTACAGCCAAAAACTTTTACAAATTACTAAGCGTACTTTGCAAAAAGCAGATAAAGCAAGATTGTTATTCCAAGCCAATGTCGTTCGATTAATGAATAAAGAGAACCTGTCACTAATGTTAACAGCATACAGGGCAGAAAGCATGACCAGTCTCTTTTATTTTTAACAATAAAAACAAAAGAGAATTATTTTATTGAAGAAATTAATAAATTTATCAATATTTTTATATATTACAGGCTTATTTTCAACAATAATTGTTTATAATTTCCCACCACATTTTACAGAGAATCAAAGTAGTGAATTATTAGATTTTCAGGTTAGCTGTTTCATGTCGATAATATTCTGTACTGGCAGTAATTTTTTCATCCCACTTGCTTTAATGGGACACCGTGTCAGCTGGTTGAAAAACCCGAGGTAACCACACGTCAGGCTTCCCCAACAAAGAGCCTGACGCAAATAATTTAACGAAAAACCCGCTTTTTCATCAGTTTGAGTTTTACAAATATCAGCAGAACAACAGCCGCATATCCTCCCCCCATAACACTCATAGAAACAGGCAGGTCAGGAATAAGATATGTTGGTGCATCACACGGTTTAGACGGGAAACGTGGCATCGAAGCCAGCCGCTCTGCCATTGTAGTGCCTGTCACATGCGGAGCCCGGCACGCCGGGAACGGACTTGGCCACCAGTGCCACTCTACCCCGGCGTGACAAACAGCCAGAGCGCAGGAAGCAAGCAGAACCGGAGCGGCAAGCCACAATACTACCCCTCCTGCGGCTCCAGGCAACAAAACATCAACCAGACCAATAACCAGCAGAATACGCCAGGGCCAGCGTTCAGCCAGGCAAAGCTCGCACGGCATAACTGACATCACATGCTCAACAAACCACGCCACCCCCAGCGCCATACAGGAGGCAGCGATCAGAAACAAACCTGTTCTACGTGACATCAAAACCTCTCACTCAGGCCTGTCTTTTGACAATTCCTCAAGAAAATCACGTGCCCAGCTGCTGGCAGTGACACGCCAGACGCTCTCTCTAAGCTTTTTACCGCGTGCAAGTCTTTCAGCCTTAGGCATAATCAGCGCACGATGAAGCGCATCCGAAATTTCTTCCGGATCATGCGGATTAACCAGTAAAGCATCTTCCATCTCGGCTGCAGCACCGGCAAAACGCGACAAAATTAACGAACCGGGGTTATGTTCCTTCTGCGCAGCAACAAACTCTTTTGCTACCAGATTCATCCCGTCACGCAGCGGTGTCACCAATGCTGCATCTGCCAGGCGATAGAACCCCGCCAGAAGATGGCGCGGCACTGACTGTGTCAGGTAACGAATAGGCGTCCAGTCAAAATCACCATACATGCCGTTAATACGGCCTGCAGTTTCATCAAGGTCACGCTTCAGTGCTTTATAATCCGCCACATTTCCACGAGAAACAGGCGTGATCTGCAAATACATCACCTTACCTTTATGCTCCGGGAAACGTTTAAGAAACGCCTCATATCCCAGAAAACGCTCAGGCAGACCTTTAGAATAATCAAGACGATCAACCCCGATAACCAGAGGACGACCGCGCAGACTGGCCTTCAGGCGGTGTACTTCAGCATCATGCTCACCGGCTTCAGCCTGCCGGGCAAAACTATCAGGATCAATACCAATAGGAAAAGCCTGAGCACGCGGACCAAACCCGCACTGCATAAACCCGTCATTCATGTTGCGGGCATCATCTTCTGTCTGCAAACCGATGACATCATATGCCTGCATATTTTTCAGCAGCGAGACAGCACTCGGCAGGGACTTCATCAGGCTCCATGGCGGAAACGGAATATGCAGGAAGAAGCCAATTTTATTCTTCACACCCAAATTGCGCAGAGCCTGAGCAAAGGGAAACAGGTGATAATCATGCACCCAGATAATATCGTCAGGTCGCAGAAGGTCCCTGAGCTTACGGGCATAAAATTTATTCACATCGAGATAAATTTCCCGGTCTCTGCGAATAAAATCCATCAGGCCGGCCCGATAATGGCACAGAGGCCAGAGAATGCCGTTTGAATATTTCTGATAGAACCCATCAAACTCAGAGTGTGTCAGGTCAATTGTGGCATATGTTACATTCTCCACCTGTTCCTGACTTACCGTGCGGCTGTGCTTTTCTTCCTCCGCAACCTGTTTGCCAGACCAGCCAAACCAGAGCGATTCGCCACGCCGTAATGCGTCCTGCAACGCAACAGCGAGCCCTCCGGCCGGATGGTGGCGATCAGATGAAGAGGGAACTCTGTTAGAAACAACAACAAGACGCCCCATAACTCCTATCCCTCCTCTTTAACAAGGGCTGATAACCAGGCGCGTAACGCAGCAGGATTTGCAAAGTTGGTCGGGATACGCAAACCAACACCGCCCAGTCGTTTTGCAGCGGCAATACCATCCTCATCAGTTACATCATCGCCGACAAAAACCGGCTTACGCCCGGCAAACGGGAAATGTTCCATCAGAGCGGCAACAGCATAACCTTTATCAATACCGGTGGGCCTTACCTCCCACGCCATCTTGGCTGCCTGCAGGTGAAATGCTCCCTTCGCGCTCGTAAGCCAGTTTGAAGCCTCTTTCTTCAGTATGTTACCGGCTTCAGGTGCCCCACGGTAATGCAGCACAAAACCAGCCTGCTTATGCTCGAGGCGTGTGCCAGGCCAGGCATCAGTCAGCTTCTGTGCTTCTGCCAGCCACAGTGGGGGCACAACAGGCAAAGCTGCTTTCTCAATTTCTCCGCCCGGACGATGACGAATAGCTATGCCGTGTTCACCCGCAACAGCAAACGGAATATCACCCAGAAAATGATCTATCTGGTCAATAGGCCTGCCAGACACAACAGCCAGGGCATCACCACACAACGCACGCAATTTACGCAAAACCTGCGGTAATGTCTCAGGCACAATGACCGATTCAGGGGTCGGGGCAATATCAACAAGAGTTCCGTCAAAATCCAGAAGAAATGCGGCCTGACTCAGTGCAGGGATCTGAAGGGGGCTTTCGTGTTCTGAAACTGGACCACTCACGTGCTATACCTCTTTATTGCATATCGCATGTCGGCTCCACGCGACATCTGTCACACAAAACCATCTTCTCCGAGAAGATACCGACACATCCTGTCTTAAAAATGGTCTGCCTGCACAATTGTAATCACAGATGAGTGACAGACCCTTAATATTCACCACCTGTTTCCGGCCCCGCTGACGGAGAAGGAAGCGCTTCGGCAGGAGACTGCAAAGCTGAACCTGACGATGATCCGTCGAGTGTCGGTGGCTCAGCTCTCAGTGACGGAACTGCCGGCACAGGCAAAGCTGGCAGAGCCGGCGACGCGTCCTGCCCTTCACAACGCACCATACGCACGTCATAGCCAGCACTCTCAAATACACCAGCCCATGGCTCTGCCTCCAGCATCCAGCCATTAAAGACTGCACCCTCTTTGCGGGTATCATGCAGATCCAGCCATGCAGCTGAATCAGGTGACAAAGTTGGCGGCCGCTGCAGGCAGCGACGCGGCGTTATATCGAGACTTTTATAATGCCCGGTCGTGCCAACAGGCACAGTGACCAGCTCGACATGAGCATCAAGCCTGTCGAGTACCCTGACAACTGCAACTGACTTACCCTGCCACGTATCAGCGGGGTAAATCGCAGGCGGGGCCAGTGGCGTCAGCTGCGCCAGTGCAGCGGATACAGGCGCAACAGCTGTTATAAAACAGCCTGCTATGAACACCGTATTTTTGTGCAATACAAAGCGCCTCATACGTCGCCTGACCTCTGAGGCGAAGTCAGTGAGGATACAAGATTTATCAGGTGCTCGCGCATAACCTGTTCTCCGACACCCATCAGAAGGGCATCATCGAAGGCATCCTGCATGACATCCCTGAGCTCTGACCAGTTCTCTTGCAAAACCCGTATCTTTTCAACACATGTTACAGGGTGTCCGTTCTCCTGCAACCAGAGCTCAGGCGCGACAGTCATTGACTCTTTTATCTCCGGCGTCATGAACTGATGAGCAGTCAGGGCGCATCAGCTCCGTTTTTATTTGCAGCATCTTTATTAGCGCGCGTCAGTGTATCGGTTACAGAAAAGATAAACTTACTCAGTAACTGTTCAAGACTGATCGCACCCTGTGTCTGGGTCAATGTGTCGCCAGGTTTCAGGTTTTTGTCATCCCCCCCCGGAGAAAGGGCAATATACTTACCACCCAGCAGGCTGTCGCTTGTGACAATCGCCCCGGTATCTGCCGATAATTTAATATCCGGCCTGACCGTAAAAGTCACTTCTGCCCTGTAGTTAGCGGGATTCACCCGCTCTGATGTAACCTGACCGACCGTGACCCCGGCCAGACGCACATCTGAACCAGGACCCAGACCGTCAATATGGTCAAAACTGGCATGCAGCACATAACCTGTACTGTCTGTACTACGCCCTTCACTGACAACAGCAACAACCAGCATGATCGCCAGAGCGAGCAAAACGATTACGCCGGTCAGAAGTTCTGCCGCACTGCGCCGCCCCTGCACTTTTACTACCGAAGCCATGACTACTCCGCACTCCCTGTCTGTCTTATCTGAACTCTCTAACAGAGAGTGCCTGTCAGATCACGTCTCTGGTGACCAGGCGTCATATTCTCCCGTACCCGGCGGGGTTACCCCTGTCTTATACAGGCTGCCCGGCGGACGATAGGCCTCTGCTGTGCCCGTCAGATTCGGCTCATGCGGCAACTGCCAGGGCTTACGCTCGGCCTGAGGAATCGGCGCATCAAAGGTATGATGCAGCCAGCCCCACCATTCTGCCGGCACGGCTGAAGGATCTTCCCCCTTAAGGTAGATCACCCAGCGCTCAACACGGTCGGTGCCACCACCGCGCCGCGCCGGGCCAGTCGATTCGTAATAACAGCGCCCATGGTCATCTTTGCCAACCAGGCGTCCTTTGCGGCGTGTGTAAAGCCGTGTTCCAAGATTTGCCATGTCTGAACTTTAATGCGCTCACGGGGGGAAGGTCTACTCTCTTTTAACTTTTATTCTCATCACCATCTGCTGAGCTGAAAAAAGTTATCCCCCATATCCTCGTAATACCCGATATTATGGGGACAGAATCTGCCTCCTGACGGGTTTCACTGCCCCATACAGGGGGCGTAAACTTAACCTATGACAAGAGCCAGACATCACTGGAATGGTGTTCTCATGAACACACACCAGACCGCAGCTGACCCGGATGCCCCTCTCCGCTCCGTTACGCTGCCCGCAGAATGGGACACCGATGCCGCCGCTGCTCTGGCACAGCTTGTGCCTGGACGCGGAGCCGTCAACATTTCAGCTGCAGCATCATGCTGGGTTGAGGCGCTGACTCATGATGAAGCAACGGCCCGCTCTCTCACCTGGCTCTTACTTATGAGGCAGGCTGCCCCCACTGAAAGCCTGTGGTCATGCAGCTTTGACCGTTCTCCCGGTTTTGTTGTCAATCTCGCAGCTTTTGTCACACCAGGCGAAGGGTTTGCATCAGAAACATTCGTAGCGGCACTGCGTCTGCTCTGCTCAATTCTGCGCGAAACCACACGCTCAAAAGCAGAACTGCGTAATGGTGAGCTGCCCCTGCCTGAGATGTTCCCCGCTCATCGCCAGAGCGAAGAAAAAGAAACTCTGCCGGAGGCTCCTGCCACAGCAGGCACAATCCTCCTGACCAACCTGGACGCCTGCCTGGCCGGAGTCGGTCTTGGTTATGACAGTGAGGACGGACGTGCAGCCGCCTGTGCCATTGCCGCCCTGGCTACACTGACAACCCATTGTGGCTGTGGCCCCGACTCCCTGCCTCTGCCGCCGGTACGTACTGTTTTACCTGGCCTTGACCAGAGCCTGCGCGCAGTCTGGAATGAGGCAGCAACAGAAACAGAAACTCCTCTGCTCCCTGTCGAGACAGGTTTTTCTGCCCCAGGCCCGGTTGATGGCCTGCTCGGCGCTGAAGCCTGCGGTCTGGCGCCGGTCTTTTCACTGCTGCGCCCCAGCGGACAACTGGCAAAAAGCACGCTCGACCGCCTGCGTGCACGCAATTTCACAGCCGAAACGGCTCTGGCTGCGGCTCTGGCAGGCGAGGAAGTTCTGCCCCTGCCCGCGGCCTCTGCCCATATGGCGATGTATCGCGCCCTGACCGGCTTTGTAGACCATATGCCTGCACGCCCCGACCCGGAAGCCCCGCCTCTTAACCGCCATCTTGAGCGCGGTATGAGACGGGCTCTGCCTCACCGTCATGGTGGATTCGTACAAAAAACCACGATTGGCGGACACCGGCTGTTTTTACGCACCGGAGAATATGATGACGGCACCCTGGGTGAGTTGTCCCTGACCCCCACCCGCGAAAGTGCTATGGCAAAAGGTCTGATGGAAAGCTTTGGTGAAGCTGTCAGCATTGGCCTGCAATATGGTGCCCCGCTTGAGGAATATATCAACAGCTTTGCCTATTCCTGCTTCGGACCGGCCGGTACAGTTGAGGGTGACCCTGTGGCAGAATATGCAACGTCAATGCTCGATTATGCTTTTCGTGCCCTGTCAGATGCTTACCTGGGCAAACGTATGCCCGACAGCCCGCCTGATGCCCATGAAACTGACCCTGATCCGCTTCTTCCCCTTGATTTTGCCGACGATGACGGCAACCCTCCACCACACCGACGGGGGCTTCGCCTCGTCGTAAGCTGACGCACACCGCACTTCCTTTTCCGCGTCAGCCACCTGAACGGAGTCTAAAATGAGCACCACACCTGAAGAACGTCTTGCAGACTTACATATTACTTTACCTGTCCCCGCGACGCCGGTAGCCAATTACGTTTCTTACGTACAGAGCGGCTCCCTTCTGGTTGTTTCAGGGCAGCTGCCTCTGGTGAATGGCAAGCTGTTTGCCACAGGCAAACTTGGCGGTGCAGTCTCTGTCGAAACAGCCGTTGAAGCAGCTTATCACAGCATGATTAACGTCATTGCCCAGGTAAAAGCCGCCACAGGTAACCTGAGCCGTGTTAAACGTGTGGTGCGCCTGGGCGGGTTTATTGCCTGCACTCCTGAGTTTACAAACCACGCAGCTGTAATGAATGGTGCATCAGACCTGGCGGTTAAAGTTTTTGGTGATGCCGGCCGCCACGCACGCTCAACAGTTGGTGTACCCTCGCTGCCGCTTGACGCACCTGTTGAAGTTGAAGGTATGTTCGAAATAGGCTGACGACAAAAGGAGAGACACAGAATGTCCGACTGGTCTGTCAAACTCCACGAGGGCATTCATGCCATCCCCGCAGAGATATGGGATGGCTGTGCGGGGGCTGATAATCCATTTATCAGCCATGCTTTTCTCTCCGCCCTGGAAGACAGTAAATCTGTCTGCCCTGATGCCGGATGGATGCCACGGCACATTGCCCTGCATGCGCCAGACGGCACTCTGGCTGGCCTTTGCCCTGCTTATTTCAAAATGCACTCATGGGGCGAATATGTTTTTGATCAGAGGTGGGCTCAGGCGTTTGAAGCTGCCGGAGGGCACTATTACCCCAAGCTTCTCAGTGCTGTGCCCTTCTCGCCTGTAACCGGCCCGCGCCTGCTTATACATCCCGATGCTCCGGCAGAAACATCCGTCATCATGACAGATGCCATACGTCAGATTTGCGAAAGTCTGGAATTTTCATCCGCTCATATTACCTTTTGCACCGGGGAGGAAAGTAACATCACGACAGGCCGGGACTGGCTGCCACGCCTTGGTGTGCAATATCACTGGCATAATAACAGATATAAGAGCTTTGATGATTTTCTGGCCGCTCTTTCCTCACGCAAACGTAAAACTATCAAACGTGAACGCCGTGATGCTACTGCTGACCTGACTTTTCATGTGCTGCGAGGCACGGACATTACTGAAGCTGACTGGGCCGATTTTTACCGTTTTTATGAAAACACAATCGACCGCAAATGGAGCAGTGCTTACCTGACACCAGAGTTTTTCACCCTCCTTTCTCAAAGACTGGGGGAGCGTGTAGTTCTGATGCAGGCACGCTCGGGCACACGTACTGTTGCCGCGGCACTCAACCTCATGGGCACTGACACACTCTATGGTCGTAACTGGGGCTGTGAAGGAGAGTGGCCGTTTCTGCATTTTGAACTCTGTTATTATCAGGCAATCGACTTTGCCATTGCCCATGGGCTCAAACGTGTTGAAGCCGGTGCGCAGGGTGAACACAAAATACAGCGCGGCTATCAGCCTGTGCTGACACACTCGGCACACTGGCTGTGCAACCCTTCCTTTCGCAACAGTGTTTCGAGCTTCCTTGCGCATGAGCGTGCGGCCATAAAAGAGCGTATTGCTGAGCTTAATACGCTCTCTCCCTATCGCAGTGACGAAAGCTGACCATTGTCGTCACTGCATTTTTTGCGTATGCGTCACCCACTAAAAGGTGCACCCTCTCCCTCTGTTTCCCTTGTATAGCAGGAACGATGAGCACAACTCTTTCTTCTCCCTCCTCCGACCACGCTTCTCTCATTGACGGCAAGGCCTTTGCTGCCGGCCTGCGTGAGACCATTCGCGAAGACGTGCGCGTCTTTCACGATAAGCATCATGTCACCCCGGGGCTTGCTGTCATTCTGGTGGGCAATGACCCTGCCAGCGAAGTATATGTACGCAACAAAGCCATTCAGACACACCACGCAGGCATGCGCTCTTTCATGCACATGCTGCCTGAAACAACGACAGAAGCAGAGCTGCTCACGCTGATTAAGCGCCTGAATACTGACCCTGAAATTCATGGTATTCTGGTACAGCTGCCCCTGCCTGCCGGGCTGGATGCGCGCACCGTGACAAATGCCATTTTACCTGAAAAAGATGTTGATGGCCTGGGTGAGATTAATGCAGGCCGCCTGGCATCGGGTAAGCCAGGCCTTATCCCCTGCACACCGCTGGGCTGCCTTATGCTGCTCAGACATGAGCTGGGCGACATGAAGGGCAAACATGCTGTTGTCATTGGCTGCTCAAACCTGGTAGGCAAGCCCCTCGCACTGCTGCTGCTCGAAGAAAGCTGCACGGTCTCTGTCGCACATATTCACACTAAAAACCCTAAAGAACTGGCACAGCAGGCTGATATTCTGGTTGTCGCGACCGGCGTGCAGGGTCTGGTAAAAGGGGACTGGATTAAACCGGGTGCTACGGTCATTGATGTCGGCATTACCCGCATCACACTTGATAACGGCAAAACACGCCTTGCCGGAGATGTTGTGTTTGATGAGGCCGTCAGGACAGCCGGGCGCATTACGCCTGTTCCAGGCGGTGTTGGCCCTATGACGATTGCCTGTCTGTTGAAAAACACACTAACAGCAGCGCAGATTCTGGTCACAGGACAGGCAGAATGAGCCTGTCACGCCTGTCTGTTGAACTGATCCCCCGCAGTCCCGAACATCTGCTGGAAGATGTTGCTCAGGTTAAAGCTCTGCTTCCTGCTGCTGACACACTGAATATTCCTGATCTGCGGCGATTTGCGCTCCGCAGCTACCAGGCGACTGATCTCGTTCGTCCGCTGTTTGCACAGGCTGTTCCGCATATTCGTGCCATTGATATCGCACCTGACGCTCCCCTGCCCGGTGCTGAACAGGAAGGTCTGAGCGAAGTACTGATCATTCATGGTGATCCGCCACCTGATCTGTCTTACCGCACATATCCAAACAGCACAGAGACCATTATACGTCGGTATCGCAAAGAAGCGCCGCATCTGAAAGTTTATGCTGCCTTTGACCCGTATCGTCGGGCACCATGGCAGGAGCTTGAAGATGTTGCCCGTAAAAAGGAAGCCGGAGCACAGGGGTTTTTTACACAACCTGTATTTGACCTTAAACTGTTTGACCTGTGCCAGGAGTGGCTTGAAGGTGAAACTGTATTCTGGGGTCTGTCACCGGTTATTGGCCCACGCTCACGCTCTTACTGGGAAACGACAAACCGTGTGATTTTTCCTAATAATTTTATACCAACGCTTGAGGAAAATATCCGGTTTGCACAGGCGGTATTACGTACCCTGTCACAAACAGAAGGGCGGGCCTACCTGATGCCTCTGCGCGTTAAGCTGGAGAACTATCTGCCACCGCTTCTTGAGGCCCTGAACTAAAACTTTCATAAACTGTCTCATTATTTTAATAACAGGGCAGTTTATGAACTACTTTATTCAAAATAAATTTTCAGAACTCATCCTGAAAATTTCAGCTTTTATCATTAAATCACCCTTACTTTATGATGCAGTAAGGGTGATTTTTTAATTATTCTCCGCCATATAATGCTGTCAGAGTGGCATGCCCTAATGTGTGGTGGTGCACATAAAACCCAACAGCGGCAGCGCTGGTCTGCTCACTGACATCAATAACGGGGATATCGAGCGCATCCACACGAAAAATATAGCGATGTGGTTTACCTGGCGGCGGAGCTGCGCCACCGTAACCTGGTACCCCGAAGTCTGTTCTGACCTGAGCGGCAGCGGGTGGCAGCCCCCCTTTGCCTGAACCTGCCCCTTCAGGCAGGCTGGTTACATCAGCGGGAATATTGGCAACGACCCAGTGCCACCAGCCTGAACCTGTCGGGGCATCAGGATCATAAACCGTGACAACAAAGCTTTTGGTGCCCTCCGGTGCGCCTTTCCAGGACAAAGCCGGAGACAGGTTACCCCCACTCCGCCCCATGCCGTTATAAACCTGTGCCTGGGGCATAATCTGCCCTTCGGTAAAAGCCGGGCTTGTCAGAACAAATGTCATGAGCTGCGCTCCTTAAATATCTTACCAGTTCTGGCTGATGAGCCAGAATTCTTCAGATGTCAGCGTAACCGCTTTTCCTGCATCAGACTCTGCTGCAGCCTGCGCCAGTGCCTCAATACGCTCAATCATAATCACTTTACGCTGATGGGCTTCAGTTTTTTCTGTGACAGACTGCAGCACACCAAGTGATGTTTTAGCTGCACGGGCAACGCGGGCAGCATCAAGCAAAGCATAAGACATCGTTTTCACACTCCTGTAGATATAAATAAAACGCTCCGGGAATCTGGCTATTAAACAGTTTTTATTCAACCCCTCTGGCGCGCACCCGCACGATTGCGTAAACCCAAGCTGTCATGAGCAACCGTACCGAAGATTTTGATTTTCACCTGCCCGATGCCCTCATCGCACAGGAACCCGCCCGCCCGCGTGAGAGCGCACGTCTGCTGGATGTGCCTCTGCATGGTGCGTTTTCTGACAAACGCATGTCTGACTTCCCTGGCTTTCTGAAACCGGGCGACCTGCTTGTTGCAAATGATACCCGTGTTATCCGTGCCAGCATTCAGGCCTGTCGGGGTGAAGCCCGTATTGGCATTACCCTTGACCGCATTCTGCCAGATACATCATGGCATGTGCTGCTGCGCAACGCCCGTCGGGTCAAAGCAGGAGATACACTGACTTTCCCGACCTCAGCCCACACAGCAACGGTGCTGGCTCGTGAAGAAGGCGGTGGTGCCATCCTGCGCTTTTCAGCCGAGGGCAGTGATTTTGATACCTTCCTGAGCGAAGCAGGCACACTGGCCCTGCCTCCTTATATTCACCGCCCTGACGGCCCGACTGAACAGGATGCCCACGACTACGCCACCATCTTCGCACAGCATAAAGGGGCCGTTGCGGCCCCCACAGCCGGGCTACACTTTACGCCGGCTCTGCTCAGCGACATTGATGCCACAGGGGCAGGCCGCTGCACTCTGACGCTCCATGTCGGGGCGGGTACCTTCCTGCCAGTGCGCAGTGATGATATTTCTTCACACCATATGCATGCCGAGCATGGCATTATTACACCCGGAACTGCTGAGCGTATCAACGCGACACGTCAGGCTGGCGGCCGCATTATTGCTGTTGGCACCACAAGCCTGCGCCTGCTTGAGAGTGCGGCTGATGAACATGGAGTTGTTCATCCTTTCAACCAGGAAACCTCTATTTTTATCCGGCCGGGCTATCGTTTCCGTGCTGCAGATATGCTACTGACTAACTTCCATTTACCGCGCTCCACTCTCTTTATGCTGGTGAGTGCCTTTGCCGGCCATGAACGCATGCGCCAGGCATATGCCCATGCTGTAGAGACAGGTTATCGCTTTTATTCCTATGGCGATGCCTGCCTGCTGCGCTGCGCCAGCTCTGTACACACAGCTCCCTCCCCCGCACAGTCATCATAGAGGCTGACTATGACCCGTTTTCACTGGACCTGCGAAAGCACTGATGGCGCAGCCCGTGCCGGCACACTCCACACGGCCCACGGCCCTGTTGCCACACCCGTTTTCATGCCTGTGGGAACGGCAGGCACAGTCAAAGCCATGACGATGGATTCTGTGCGTTCAACCGGAGCAGGTATTGTTCTGGGTAATACCTACCACCTTATGCTGCGCCCGGGTGCAGACCAGGTTCAGCGTCTGGGCGGGCTGCATAAATTTATGGACTGGCCAGGCCCGATTCTCACCGATTCAGGCGGGTTTCAGGTCATGTCTCTGGGAGCCTTGCGCAAACTCGACCAGGACGGCGTCACCTTCCGCTCGCACATTGACGGGTCATACCACCGCCTGACCCCTGAAAGCTCGACAGACATTCAGCATAAGCTCGATGCAACCATTACAATGTGCTTTGACGAATGCCCTGCCCTGCCGGCACCGACAGAGAGCATTGCCGCCTCTATGCGTCTTTCCATGCGCTGGGCTGCACGCTCACGTGAGGCCTTTGTCGCCCGCCCGGGTTACGGCCAGTTTGGCATTGTCCAGGGAGGCACCGAAGCTGACCTGCGCGCAGAAAGTGTAAAAGCTCTGACCGATATCGGCTTTGAAGGCTATGCTATTGGCGGCCTCGCCGTGGGGGAAGGTCAGGAACTGATGTTCTCTACCCTCGACAGCACCGTGCCACTAATGCCTGAAAATACTCCGCGTTATCTCATGGGTGTTGGCACACCTGATGACCTGCTGGGAAGCGTTATGCGCGGTGTCGATATGTTTGACTGCGTGATGCCAACCCGCGCCGGTCGTACTGCACGAGCCTATACCGAGCGCGGCACCCTCAACCTGCGCAACGCCCGCCACGCTGACGACCCACGTCCTATTTCTCCTCATTGTGACTGTCTGGCCTGTTCACGCCATAGCCGGGCCTACCTGCATCATCTATTCCGCGCCCGCGAGATTCTTGGCCCCATGCTGCTGACATGGCATAACATTGCCTATTATCAGCGCCTGATGCGCCAGATCCGCGAAGCAATTACTGAAAAACGCCTTGATGCTCTGGCGAGCAGGCTCAGGGCAGAATGGGCTATGGATGACTGGAGCGAAGATGAAATGCCTCGCCCGATAATACCACCGGTACCCTGACCTGGTGCCGGCGCCCGACCACACTGCGCCAGCGGCTCTGACCAGACTGGCAGAGCGGATCAGACACAAAGCCCTCACCCTCGGTTTTAATGCTGTAGGCTTTTGCCCGGCACATCTTGGCCCTGAGGTACGCCACCGCCTGAAAGATTTTCTGGCACAGGGGTATCATGGCGAAATGGGCTGGCTGACAACCCGCACTGACGAACGTGCTGACCCTCAAAGCCTGTGGCCCGAAGCCAGAAGCGTCATTGCACTGGGCCTGTCTTACGCCCCTGAAGGTGACCCGCTGGCAACACTGGCCCGGCCAGAATGCGGTAATATTTCTGTTTATGCCAGGCACCGTGATTATCATGATGTTGTTAAGGGCATGCTCAAACATCTGGCACAGTTTGTCGTCAACGAAGGTAAAGCAACCCTGAGCAGGCAAAACCTGCACGACCAGATCCCCCCTGAGGTCAAGGTATTTGTGGATACAGCACCCGTTGCTGAAAAACCCCTGGCTGAACAGGCAGGCCTTGGCTGGCAGGGTAAACACACAAATCTCGTTTCACGCACAGAAGGCAGCTGGCTTTTTCTGGGAGAAATTTATACCACCCTTGCTCTCCCCACATCACCTCCTTCAGGGGGGCAGTGCGGCAGCTGTACACGCTGCCTTGAAGCCTGCCCGACACAGGCCTTTCCCGAGCCTTATAAAATGGACGCCCGGCGCTGTATCTCTTACCTGACTATCGAACATGCCGGCCCTATACCGCACGATTTACGCCCTGCCATAGGCACACATATTTACGGTTGTGATGACTGCCTGGCCGCCTGCCCCTGGAACCGCTTCGCCCGGACCTCACGACATATCAAGCTTCAGGCGCGCCCTGACCTGACAGCACCTGCCCTCAAAGACCTGGTTCAGCTTGACGACGCAGCTTTTCGTAAATTATTCGCAGGCTCACCCGTTAAGCGCATCGGCCGCAATCGCTTTATTCGCAATGTACTCATTGCAATCGGTAATAGTGGCCAGACCGACCTGCGCTCTGTTATACAGCCCTTGCGGCATGATTCTGACCCAATCGTAGCAGAAGCTGCAGACTGGGCAGAGGCCCGCCTTAAGGAGACCCTGCCATGAGTGCCCATTTGCGTAAGCGCACGCTTATTTTATCAGGACACGATACCAGCGTCGCTCTTGAGCCTGAGTTCTGGGATGTTCTTGACGATATTGCTGCAGACAACAGACAATCTGTTCCTGTGCTTGTTGCCACCATTGATGCAAAGCGTACACCACCCCAGTCTCTGGCCTCAGCATTACGCGTGCATGCTCTGACAACAGTCATCAGCCGCCATGCATCACAGACGGCTTTGCAGGAAAATTCTCCCTGACAGGGTGCTTTTCTTCTCCTCTCCTTTTTATACTGCTATAACTTGTTACCAGCGGGCATGGCCGTGTGCCTTCGCAAACGCAACAGAGGACTGAGACAAACAGGATGGCTATCTGGGGCAAAATTTTCGGGGGTGTTACCGGCTTTGCTGTTGGGGGACCCGCAGGCGCGGCATTAGGAGTCGCACTGGGGCATGCGGCTGATACCGGTGCTCTGCTTCAGCCAGAAAGCGGATGGAGCGACCGCTTTGCCGCACGAACCAACCCTGACCCTGGTGGAGCAGCGACCTTTATGGCTGCAAAGCTGGCCGCAGCTATGGGTAAAAAAGAACAGCTCTACGGCCTGTGCAGCGTCATTTTATGTGCCAAGCTCGCGAAATGTGATGCCCCTGTGAACCGCCACGAAATTAATGCATTCAAGGCCCGCTTTCGCGTTCCTCAGGAAAATATGCGCGAACTAGGGCGCCTGTTTGATATGTCACGCCAGCGCACGGATGATTATGATAAATTTGCCCGCGAACTGGGGCAAACCTACGCTGATGATAAACAGGCCCTTGAAAACCTGCTGGCTGTTTTATTTGCCATCGCCCGCGCTGACCTGAAAACCGGTGAACCTCTCGCCCCTGAAGAGTTACGCTTTCTCAGGCAGGTCCATTCGCTGTTTGGTCTGGGAAAAGGCGCATGGGACAGGGCAGATCAGGGCATGGCCAGCCCTGCAATGGCTGAAAACGATGCTTACATGATCATGGGTATCGAGTCGTCTGCTTCAAACGAAGAAATTCGTGCGCACTGGAAGATGCTCGTAAGGCAGTATCACCCTGATGTTATGGCCGCACGCAATGCATCTGCCGCAGAAATCGAAGTAGCTTCGGCTAAAATTTCACGAATCAACGCAGCATGGGATATTGTAAAAAAAGAACGGGGCATCTGATACCAGGTAACAAGAACGCTACCCGGAGAAAATGCTCTGTGATCTGATGTAATGAAGCAACAAAGACTGTAAAATTTTACCTGCAAAGCGTATGATCTGTTCAGTCCATATTGCTTTTTTTATACCCTGCTCTCAGTGCAGGGGTGTTTTGCGTTGCATGGCTCCGTTCTCGTGCTAGATAAGTTGCGTACCAGACGGGAACTACAACACGATCTGACCGTATTCTAACTACGGCATCTCGTCTTTCATGGCGATATGGCAGAGTAAAGGTGACAGGTAACAATGAATTCCGGACGAAACGGTGCGAGGGTCTGCTCTCACGCTCAGAGAAGCAACAGACAGAACCAGACACACACACAGGCTCGTGGCCGTTTCGCCATACGAAGTGCTGTCGTGGCGTGCTCTTTCATGGTGCTGGCAGGGTGCAGCAGCATTAAAGCACCTGTGCCAACAGACCCTGACGCTCTGGCTGACTATAAGCAGGCTAACGACCCGTATGAGCCGATGAACCGTAAGATCTTCACCGTCACCATGAAGGTCGATAAATGGGTTCTTCACCCGGTTGCTAAAGCCTATGTCTGGTCTGTTCCGCACCCTGTTCGTAATGCCATCGGCAATATGATCACAACAATGAATGAACCATCTGTCTTCTTCAACGATGTCGGGGCAGGCAAACCACGCCTGGCAGGCGATGCGTTTGTACGCTGGTGCATTAATATGTCAGCCGGGCTGGGCGGGTTGATTGACGTCGCTAAAATGGCTGGCTACCCCCATCATAATAACGATGCCGGCATTACAATGGCTAACTGGGGCATCGCTTCAGGGCCTTATCTTTTCCTGCCAATGGGCCCCTCCTCTTTCCGTGATGGCATTGGCTATGGTATTGATCAGGGCCTGTCACCGTGGAATTATGTCCCGCGTGGATATGGTCTTGTAAGCTTTAACTGGGCCTATAACATGATGGGTATCGTCCATAGTCGTTCAGAACATCTGGATGACCTTGATGCGCTCCAGCGTGACGCTCTCGACCCTTATGCAACTATTCGCAGTGCTTACCAGCAGCAGCGCAAAGCACAGGCTGAAGCTATTAAAAACGACCACCGTGCCACCGTGCCTTTGTGGTACCATGTTAAGAACCGACAGCAGGGATAAAACAAAGATGAAATTTTTGCCTGGCCGCCGATTTGTTCTCAGATCTGCCAGTCTCTTTATGGCATGCAGCCTTTTTGTTGCACCGGCATGGGCAGCCCAGAGCGCAAGGGACTTTGTTAACAGCCTGGGCACACAACTGGTGACAATCGTTAATAGCCCTATTTCTCTCCCTGAAAAGAGAGAGAAAGTGCTGCCACTGCTACAAAAAAATGTCGATATTGATGCCATTGCCCGTTACTGCCTCGGTCGCTACTGGAAAGTCGCCACCCCGGAAGAGCAAAAAGAATATCTGCAGCTTTTTCATCAGACTCTGGTCGGTGCCATTACCGATAAACTTGGTGATTACCGCGGCGTCAGTTTCTCAATCGGTGCGGTGACCTCATCAGGAAATGAAGACTCCGTAGAAACCACTCTCGTCCGCCCGCAACAGCCACCTGCTAAAATGCAATGGATTGTAAGCCGGGCATCGGGCTCAGAGAAAGTCGTTGACGTCATTGGCGAAGGTGCCAGCCTGCGCATGACCCAACGCCAGGATTATGCCTCTTACATTGCCCGAAACGGCGGCAAGGTCAGCGCACTAATCAGCGCACTAAAACGCCAGATTGCCAACCACAGCGCAGCGCAGCAGTAATCTTGTAAAACAGCGACGCCTGATATTTTTCATTTAACGTATCAGGCGCGCTCTTCTTCTGTCAGAAAACGCTGGCAGGCGCGGCGCTGGCCGGAAGCTTTCATAAACCAGCATACGCTGGCCATCACGTTCAAACGTATCACACTGCCGCATCCCTATCCCTTTAAGAATGCTGCATGAGGAAAGATTACTTTCCTTAGCAACGGCGATAAGACGTTCAACACCGGCATCATGTGAAAAATTAAGCGCAGCACTCGCCGCCTCACGTGCGATTCCTCGCCCACTTGCCCAGGGGTAAAGCGAAAAGCGCAAACTAAAGCCACGACCGTCCGGACGGTCGTGCACACCGGTCATACCAACGAACCGGTTTTCTTCATGAATAGTAAAAATACCAACCTTGTGACATGCCCAGAAGGCAATATCGTCAGCCATATCCTGCTCAGCCTGCTGCCGTGTCCGTACACCACCGAGCATCTGCCCAAAAGCACTGCCATCCTGCTTCAGGCGCACCATATCTTCCATATCAGACCAGCTGACAGGCTTTAGCAGAAGTCGGCCTGTGCGCACGGTACGCGCATCAGTCATTGGGCAAGCCCTCTTTTCAGAAAAGCCTCTCCGGCATCAATACTAAAAAACACGAGCGAGCAACCGTAGCTAAAAAAAAAGCACTGACACAAGAGCGCCAGTGCTTTCAGCCTGATCAGCGCGCTATAGGGCGATATCTGATACGGCTGGGCTCTGTTGCATTTGGCCCCAGGCGGCGGCGTTTATCTTCTTCATAGGCTTCGAAGTTTCCTTCGAACCATTCAACGTGAGAATCACCTTCAAACGCAAGAATATGCGTAGCCAGACGGTCGAGGAACCAGCGGTCATGGGTGATCACCACAGCACAGCCAGGGAACTCAGCCAGAGCCTCCTCAAGTGCACGCAGAGTATCAACGTCAAGATCGTTGGTAGGTTCGTCAAGCAGCAGAACGTTACTTTCCTGGCGCAGCATTTTAGCCATATGCACGCGGTTACGCTCACCACCGGAAAGGATGCCGACCTTCTTCTGCTGGTCTGACCCTTTAAAGTTAAAGGCACCGGTATAAGCACGCGATGGCACAGCCCGTTTACCCAGATAAATCACATCAGTGCCGCCGGAGATCTCTTCCCACACTGTTTTTTCAGGGTCCAGATCATCGCGAGACTGATCAACATAACCAAGCTTAACAGTTTCACCAATTTTCAGCGAACCCGCATCTGGCTTTTCTGCGCCAATAATCATTTTAAACAGGGTCGATTTACCCGCACCGTTTGGCCCGATCACCCCAACAATGCCGCCTGGTGGCAGCTTGAAGTTAAGATTATCAATAAGCAGACGCTCACCAAAGCCTTTGCTCAGGTCTTCGGCCTCAATAACGGTGCTGCCCAGGCGCGGACCGGGCGCAATAACGATATCTGCAACGCCGTTCTGCTTCTCAGCACTCTGCGCCAGCATTTCTTCATAGCGGGCAATACGTGACTTACTTTTAGCCTGACGCGCTTTAGGGCTTGACCCAATCCACTCCTGCTCAGCAGCAAGAGCGCGCTGACGGGCACTTTCTTCTTTCTCTTCCTGAGCAAGACGTTTGCGTTTCTGCTCAAGCCATGAAGAATAATTGCCCTCGAAGGGGATGCCACGGCCACGCTCGATCTCAAGGATCCAGTTGGTCACATTATCAAGGAAGTAACGGTCATGGGTGATGACCATAACTGTGCCGCTGTAATCCTGAAGTGTTTTTTCCAGCCATGCAACGCTCTCAGCGTCAAGATGGTTGGTTGGTTCGTCAAGCAGAAGAATGTCAGGTTTCTCAAGCAGCAGACGGCACAGTGCCACACGACGGCGCTCACCACCTGAAAGTTTATCAACCGGGCTGTCGGCAGATGGGCAACGCAGTGCATCAAGCGCCATATCGAGCTTACGGTCGAGCTCCCAGCCATCGCCTGCATCAATTTTTTCCTGCAGCTCTGCCTGTTCAGCCAGCAAGGCTGTCATTTCATCATCTTCCATGGGCTCGGCAAAGCGCATGGAAATCTCGTTAAAGCGATCAACAGCTTTTTTCAGGTCACCGAAACCCTGAGCAACGTTTTCGCCAACTGTGAGAGTCGGATCGAGCTGTGGCTCCTGCTCAAGATACCCGACTTTAACACCTTCTGCAGCCCAGGCCTCACCACCATATTCTTTATCAATGCCGGCCATAATTTTCAGCAGGGTCGATTTACCCGCACCGTTAACGCCGAGAACACCGATTTTTACGCCGGGAAGGAAGGAAAGCGTAATGCCTTTAAATACTTCACGCCCACCAGGATAAGCCTTGGTCAGGTCTTTCATCACATAGACGTATTGATAAGCTGCCACGAGATGAGACTCCTCACAATGGAATAATAAATTTAGGCCGTCTGGTAAGGGACGTGAGGTTATAGAGAAACCTGCGCCCGGCAGGACTTGAACCCGCAACCTAGCCGTTATGAGCGGCCCGCTCTAACCAGTTGAGCTACGGGCGCGCAGGTGTTCTCTGATTTACGCAACCTGAGCCATTTGGCAAGAGCTGATGAGCGAATTTTCGATAAAAAGTCATCTTTTCTGTTCTGTCTTGGCAAGAAGCCTTACGCCGGATAGGGTCTGCCTTCTCTACTGACTGATAAAACCGGAGTACCCTGAGTAATGGATATTTCTAAACTTTCCCCTGGCAAAGATGTTCCCAACGACATTAACGTCGTGATCGAAATTCCTCAGGGATCATCTGTCAAATACGAAGTCGACAAAGACAGCGGCGCAGTTATTGTTGACCGCTTCCTTTTCACACCAATGGCTTACCCGACAGCTTATGGTTTCATTCCTGGCACACTGGCTGCTGATGGTGACCCGACCGATGCCCTGGTGCTGACACCGTCTAATGTTGTGCCCGGTTCTGTTATTCGTGCACGCCCGATTGGTGTACTGAAAATGGAAGACGAATCAGGTCAGGACGAAAAAATCATCTGCGTACCACATGATAAAATCTCCCCAATCTTCAGCAAAGTGCAGAGCATTGCCGACCTGCCGGAACTGACAGTGAAAGAAATCGAACATTTCTTCACTCACTACAAAGACCTTGAGCCCGGCAAATGGGTTAAAGTGACCGGCTGGGGTGACCGCAATGAAGCAGGTGCTTTCATTACCAGTGCTCTCGAAGCTGCAAAAAAATAAGCCTGACGTACTGTCACGCCTGATATAAACAGAGAAACCGGAGGCGGCCTGACATCGGGCCCCTCCGGTTTTTTAATTCTTTTTTGCAAAGAACTGTTTTCATAAACATACGGCATCCCCATCTGTCATGATATCCTGGCCTGACATAGCAGGCCGCCATCCGACAAAGGAATTGCCGCGCATGAGCAGCACCTCTCCTGCAACCACGCATAAGCGCCAGCCAGCAGTTTTTATACCCCATGGGGGCGGCCCCTGCTTTTTTATGGACTGGCCTGATGTATGGGACAAAATGGCAGAGTTCCTGCGCGGGTTCAGCCATACACTCCCTCAGAAGCCAGATGCTCTTCTGGTCGTTTCAGGACACTGGGAGACGGAAACACTCACAGTAACAGCGTCAGAAAAACCTGAGCTGATCTATGACTATTACGGCTTTCCGGAACATACCTATTCCTTACGCTACCCCGCTCCGGGCAACCCGGCACTGGCCACACAAATCTGTTCGCTTCTCAAAAATGCGGGGATTAGCGCAACATCTGACCCTGATCGCGGCCTGGACCACGGTGTTTTCATTCCGTTCATGCTGGCTTTCCCTGATGCAGACATCCCGGTTGTTGAGCTCTCCTTACGCCAGGACCTTGATCCGGCCTTTCATATTCAGGCTGGTAAGGCGCTCGCTCCGCTCAGAGACCAGAATGTACTCATTGTCAGCACAGGCATGAGCTACCATAATCTGCGTCACTTTATGACAGCCAACCCAAAGACAGATCAGGACGCGGTAGCATTTGACACATGGCTTGATAAAGCAGCCTGCCTGCCCGAAGCAGAGCGCAACAACGCCCTGATACACTGGGAGGAAGCCCCCGCTGCACGCGTCATTCATCCGCGTGAAGAACATCTGCTCCCGCTGATGGTCGCAGCAGGCGCAGCCGGAGCTGATCAGGGGGAGCGTATTTATAGCGACACAGTTCTTGGCAAAGCTCTCTCGGGTTTCCGCTTCGGATAATCTCGGGGCCTGCTCTAACGCAGGCCTCACCCCTCACAGAACAGATCAATCAGAACACTGTATTCAAAGCACACTGGGGCGACACCACAAGACTGGTATTGTGGCCGGCAAAGTAAACTGATGACCCACAGATGACGCCAAAATTGGGGCTCCAGCTGAACTCAACTGCCGGTGCAGCCAGCCAGTCACCTGACGGGCTGCCCATATTGTCAATGATACTGCCATCCTTCATGACGCCACGCACACGGCTGCCATTGCTCCAGTCACGGGCAATATCCATTGCCAGCACCCACTTCTGATTAATACCATATTCGAGAGAGAAACCTGCCGAACCAAAAAGGCCGGCGCGGGCGTTACCACGAAATCCGGGCTCTGTGCCGTAACTGCTCATACCATGCAACTGCGCTTTGTTCAGGGGCTTACGCAGCGTTGCCCACATACGCAGGCGCAACGCATGGTTACCGGGCAATGTGTAAGTGGACTGCTCAGTCAGAGCCAGGCGCAGAGTATATGTTCCAGACCCTACACCATCCTGAGTGCGGTCGATTCTCTGATAATCTCCGGTCGGAAATGCCATACCCACAAAAGCACTCAGAGCCGGAATAAAACGATCAGGATTCGCATCCAGATAACGCCACATCACATCAACCGGCAGATCAGAAAACTTGACCCCGCTGCTTGTCTGGTTCCCGTGACCGCCCCAGCGATAACTGAACGTCGGCAATGTCTGCACACTGACGTTGTCCGTGATAGAATATTTAATCATTGTAAAATTAGTGATATTTTTTGTTCGCGGATGTAACGGCCCGATATTCCCGTTACTATCAATATACCCCACAGGCTGATTGTAGGTCACATAAGGCTCAATCGCGAGGATGCCCTTTTGCGTCATAGCCCCGGAAGGAGAGACAAGAGAACCCGTATACCATTGCGGCTTCGTAACAGCCTGTACTTCAGGAGGAGCAGTTAAAGCATGTTCAGTCTCAGATGCCAGGACAGAAGAATAAGAGCTGAAACAGAGCGAAACGGTAAATGTTGTTAAAAACTTTACTGCATAACGTGCTCTATATCTGATCAATTCTGTGTCCTCCCTCTGACCGCATCTTTTTCAGCTTTTTTGCCAGTCATTCTGCTTCATTACCAGAGAAACAGGCACGGTCTTTATTATTACAGAGAATAGCACAAAAGATAAATAAAATTTCATTTTAGCAACGATAAAATGCTGAATGTTGCTTTTCAGGCAACAAAATGGACATATTGTAACAGCACCTCAAAACGATAAATTTAAAAAAATGCACAAAAACGTATTTTTTTGAAAAAAGCATATTGCCAAAGAAAAAAACAACGCTATAAAACGCGACATACCGACGCACACGAAACGACAGTGGGCGTCAGAAAATGCGGGTGTAGCTCAGTTGGTTAGAGCGCCGGCCTGTCACGCCGGAGGTCGCGGGTTCGAGCCCCGTCACTCGCGCCATTCTCTTAAAAATTTTATCAGAATGAGCGCACCATGTGACACAGAGTTGTGTCCTGGCATGTAACTTCATATCAGCATACGACTTAAGGCAGACCCGCTCTGCGGTGCCTGCCTCTGATCACATTTAATCGCTACAAACTGTTACTCAGCTTTCAAGAGCGCTTACACCGTCAAGCGTTACAGCAACGCCGTGTACGGTAGCCGCAATACGTGCAGCAGTCTGCACAGCCTGAGCACCCAGAGCTTCTCTCACAATTTTTTCGTGGCTCGTAATGCACAGCTCACAGCCATTAATCGCTGAAACAGCCAGAGACCACAGTTCAAAATCTTCTTTTTCGACCCCGGGGCGGCCAATAACACTCATACGCAGCTGTGCAGGCATTTTAGCATATTCATCACCAGCCATATGAACAAAGCGATAATAAATATTATTCATACCCATAATCGCGGCAGCAGATTTTGCTGCATTCAGCGCTTCAGGAGAAAGACGGTCAGAAAACTCAGCCGTAACAGCTTTAATCACTTCGTCATTACGCGACGCAAGGGCTGAGGCAACAAAGGTACCAGCCAGCTGCTGCGGTGTCAGCGTAACATCGTTTGCCAGAGAGCTAAGGTTAAGACGCAGGTCTTTTGCATAATCAGGAATACGATTTTTCAAAGCATCAATAGACATCAGATCCATCCCTATCAGGAAAATAAAGCAGGCAACATCAAACACTGTTTCATTGCACTGAAACAGACAGCAGCAGACTCAGTTATAAAAAAGAAAAACGGGCGCTTTGTCTGAAATCAGAAAACGCACAATGGCAGCGCAGGGCGCTTCTGCCATCAAAACCCCACCACAACAGGAAGGGATGCCAGAGGCATGCTATGCTGCCTGAGCAGCATAACACCCCCTGACGCACAAAGAAGATCAGACTTTAATAAAGTCGTCGCCTTTGTTCCAGTTACATGGGCACAGCTCATCGCTCTGCAGGCCATCAAGAATACGCACGATTTCCTGTGGGTTACGACCAACTGACAGATCGTTAACAGACACGTGGCGGATGATACCCTGCGGGTCAACAATGAAGGTCGCACGCAGAGCAACGCCTGCGTCTTTTGCCATAACGCCCGTGCCTTCTGTCAGCTCACGCTTAATGTCAGCCAGCATCGGGATTTCGAGGGTTTTGAGGTCCTCGTGGTGCAGGCGCCAGTTCAGGTGAACGAACTCGCTGTCGATAGAAACACCGTAAACAACGGCATCACGGTCAGCAAAGTCAGAAGCCTTTTTGCCGAAAGCAACGATTTCGGTCGGGCAGACGAATGTGAAATCTTTTGGCCAGAAGAAAACGATCTTCCACTTACCAGCGTCAGATTTGTCAGAAATCTGGACAAACTGCCCTTTCAGACCTTCCGGACCACCAGGAACGGCTGTCAGATCAAACTCAGGAAATTTATCACCAACTGTCAGCATAAATCTGCTCCTTTATTATACCAGATACATCAGACAACGACACAGACTGCCGTTGTGTGTGGGCTTATCTATGGCGCGATATGACAATTCATGCCAATGAATATTTTATATCCAAATCATCGACCCAGTCGATCATTACATCTCACCAGCGACCTTACCGGAGACCACATCTGTGCTTCCCCTGCCCTCTGCACAGCAACTGCGCTACCTTATTACCCTCTCAGAACTGCGCCATTTCGGGCGGGCAGCGGCGGCCTGTGCTGTAACGCAGTCTACCCTGTCAGCCGGGATTATGACACTCGAACGTCAGCTTGATGCCCGGCTTCTTGATCGTACCGTTGGTAAAAAAGTAGTGTTTACCCCCCTGGGGCAGGAGGTCGCCCGTAAAGGGCGTCAGGCCCTTGAGGCTCTTGAGGCTGTGCCACAACTTGCAGCAGCTGCCCGTACCCCGCTGACAGGCCCTCTACGCCTGGGCGTTATTCCGACAATAGGGCCTTTTCTTGTTACCCCGATGGTGCGCACAATACAGGAGCGCTTTCCTCAGATTGTGCTCTCCGTGACAGAAGATACGACTGAACGTCTCCTTGAGAAACTGAGCCTTGGCCGCCTGGACCTGCTCATCCTGGCAATGCCCTGCCTGTGCGATGGCACCGAAACCCTGCCTCTGTGGCGCGACCCCCTTCAGGTCATTATGCCTGAAGGGCATCCTCTCGCCTCAGCCAGCCACGTTTCTGCCGAACAGCTTGAAGATCAGCGTATGATTATGATGGAGGACGGTCACTGCCTGCGCGAGCAGACACTGGCCGTCTGCCGTCAGGGACGCGGATGGGATAGTTCAGACGAAAATGATGCAACATTTACGGCTACATCCCTCCATACGATGGCAGATATGGTCGCCCTTGGCCTTGGTATCGGCGTTGTGCCGACTCTGGCCATCGACAACGGCCTGCTCAGCACTCATCCGGTTATCAGCCGTCCACTCTCAGGCGGGCCGGTCTGGCGTACAATCGGCCTTGCCTGGCGGCCGCGCTCTCCGCGTTCTGCTGATTTTCATACCCTGGCGGCAGCCTTTTCAACCCTGGCTCCCGCGGCAGAATAAAAAATGAAAAACTGCCTGATGCAAAGAAAATCACTGTATAACGGCTCAAATTATTGACTCAGAGCGCCCGAAACGTTATGTGCGCACTCATCTTAATTTCAACTCATCTGGAACTGGCGGAGAAAAACAGGCCATGAAAATCAGAAACAGCCTGAAATCGGCCAAAGTGCGTGACAAAGACTGCCGTGTAGTACGTCGTCGTGGCCGGGTTTATGTTATCAACAAAAAGAACCCTCGCATGAAAGCCCGTCAGGGCTGATTTATGTTGTCTCTGGCCTTTTAAGGCTGGCAGATGAGACATGATATCCGTATAACCCGTTTTTCCATTCTATGGAGGAGCGGGTTTTTGCGTTCAGGATCTTTTATTCGCAGCGCCTCAGGGCATCTCATTAAAGGCCTACTGCTTTATACTGCACTCAGCAGCACTGCGGCTTTATGCGCATCAGCACATCATAAAAAAGCTGAACAGACATCTGAAGCCCTCCCGCCGCCCGCAGCGGCACCAGCCCATGCACCGAAAAAATCACCTGCCGATGAACTTCAGGCAGCCCTGGTGGTACAGCTGGCGCATACAACATCAGCTGATGAGGCGCATCTTATCGCTGATAAACTGGAAAGCCTTCGCTCAGCCGGCCTCTCTCCCACGACACTTCTTTTGCTGCGCCGCGCCAGAAAGGATGTCTCAGACCAGAAACCTGATGACGCCTCGGAAGACATGAACGACGCTCTGGCATTGCAGCCCGAAAAAGCTGTGTTATGGCGCTCTCGCGCGCAGATTCGTCTTGTTGCAGGTGACCTGAAGGGTGCTGTCAGTGACCTCGGCACAGCCCTGCAAAAAGACCCGGATGATGCGACCAGCTGGGCCCTGCTCAGCACGGTGGAGGAACAGCGTAAAGACGGCAAAGCCGCACTGAAAGCATGGCAAAAAGTGCTCTCGCTTAATCCGACAGCTGACAAAAACCATAAACGCCTTAATGCCCTGCATATCCTGGCTTACGGGCAGCCAACCTGATTTTCAGGCCTGACGGTTCTGAATAAGGCTCTTACGGATTTTACGACCGCGTTCTATCCGGTCAACGATATACTCTTCATCAGCCCAGCGGATAGCACGGGCCATTGCCTGTGCATCTTCAGTAAAGCGCGCCAGCATTTCCAGCAGTGCCTTGCGATTAAGCAGGAAGATATCACGCCACATGATCGGGTCAGAAGCTGCGATGCGTGTAAAATCCCGAAATCCTGATGCTGCAAAGTCCAGCACTTCAGAGCGCGTTTCATCTGCCAGATCATCGGCTGTACCACAGATTGTAAAGGCCAGCAGGTGCGGAAGGTGGCTGACAATCGCACAAACACGGTCATGGTGCGCAGGTGTCATTTCACGCAGGCGACTACCACATCGCTCCCAGAAGGTCAGAGTCGCTTCAATCGCTTCATGCGGTGTGTCTTCGAGCGGTGTCAGCAGGCACCAGCGATCTTCAAACAGGGTAGCAAAACCTGCATCAGGCCCTGAGAATTCTGTACCGGCCATAGGATGCACAGGCACATAGGCAATATCAGGCCGCAGGTAAGGCATAATCGCCTCGATGACTGAAACCTTAACCGAACCGACCTCGCTCAGAATAGCACCAGGCTTCATAGCGGGCAGAACGCTGGCTGCAACATGCCCCATAGCACCAGCAGGCACACACAAAAGCACACAATCAGCCTGAGCTGCCGCCTCAGCAGCATCGGTCGTTACTTCGTCAGCAATACCAAGCTCCTGCACACGGGCACACACCGCAGGATCAATATCAACAGCGATAGTACGACGCGCAAGCCCAGGAAATTCACGCACACGACGCAAAACTGAAGACCCGATAAGCCCGGGGCCAACAACAGCAAGAGTCTCGAAAACAGGTTCAGTCACCACCCTCACTCCTTCACGGCCGAGAAGTCAGCTTCCTCAATAACCTCTGGCTTCTGTGCTCCGTCCTTACTGGCGGGCAGCTTTCGCAGCCCACGCATTTCAAGCATCTGCCACACCAGCAACACCGGCACACCAATACTCAGCTCCCGGCCACGCCGCAAAAGGGAAAGGCCCAGGGAAACTGAAGCGTCAATACCAAAAGCATGCCCAAGAGCAATATAAGCGCCCTCCTGCACCCCGAGGTTGCCTGGCACCAGAAAGCCCATAGACAACACAGCACAGGTTACGCCTTCAATCGCAATGGCGTTCACCAGGTTAAGGTGCACTCCCAGAAAACCAGCTGTAAGCCACAGCATGCCTGCACTGCTGATCCAGCCAATAAGATGATAAAAAGCGGAGAGAGCAATACGCAACGGACGCGACCAGACGGCTTCCATACGCTGCTGCACTTCGTCTGCACTATTCAGCAGGATATCCTGCCACTGTGCAAGAATGTTACTGGTCAGCTTATTGCCCAGATGGCGAAACAGACTGCCGCCGTGCCTTTGTGTCCAGACAAAGCCTGCGGCACCCATCATCAGAAAAACCGCGCCAATGATAACAGGTATGACAAGAGGACTGTTACGCTGATGCGCAGCAAGGCACCCAACAGCCAGCAGCACAAACGCTACCTGCCCCATCACCTCAGTTGTAATATCAACAAGGTTCGCGGTTGCAGCCTCAGGCAGGTCCACTTTGCGTTTACCGGCCCCGCGCACAGAACAGGTGGCACGAATACCGATAACAAAACCGCCGAGCTGGGAAAATGGCAGACAGGATGCCGCTGCGTCCCGCACCATACGCGCACCGGTCAGCTTCAGGAAGCCAATCTCTGGCACAGCCGCGCTCCAGGCGAGCCCAAGCACACCATCAACCAGAAGCTGACACAATACCATAAGCAGAAAGCCGCCCGGACCAATGCGCATAACCGCATGCGCCACGGCACCAAAACCACTCCACGCCATAGCTGCAGTAATAACAAGTAAGCCCAGCAGGGTCAGAAAAACAGTAAGCTTCTTCACAGTACGCGCTTTAATGTCTGCCCGAAAAGCCCCCGCCGGACCTTCCAGAAACCTGTCATGAAATCATCATGAAGGAGGGCGTTAGGTATATAAGTCAGACCTATTACACCAGCACAGGGTCTGGCGCCACCTTGGATGACAGGATAAAAGAAACAAACCAGCATTTCGGGCTTAACAGCCCTGTTCTTACTTCATACCCCTGCGGGAGCCCCTTTGATGACTGCTCATACGCTTGTAACCGGCGCAACCGGTTTTGTTGGCTCAGCCGTAGCCCGCGCTCTGGTTAAACGTGGCCACTCGCTCAGGCTGATGGTGCGCAAAGGAAGCGACCGTCAGAACATTGCCGATATTCCGGCTGAACTGACAGAGGGCGACCTCTCCCGCCCGGAGAGTTTTGATCAGGCCGTCAAAGGCTGCCGCTACGTATTTCATGTTGCCGCTGATTACCGCCTGTGGGTGCCAGACCCAACACCGATGATGACCGCCAACGTTGAGGGCACACGCAAACTGATGCTGGCTGCAAAAGCAGCTGGTGCAGAGCGCATTGTCTACTGTTCCTCCGTCGCTGCTCTGGGGCTGATTGGCGATGGCACGATCAGCAATGAAAATACACCGGTGCATGAGCATAGTGTTATTGGCATTTATAAACGCTCCAAATACAGAGCTGAGCAGGAAGTGCTGCGCCTGGTACGCGACGAAAACCTGCCTGCCGTGATTGTTAACCCCTCAACACCAGTGGGACCGCGAGACATTAAGCCAACACCTACCGGACAGATGATTCTCGACTGCGCTGCCGGGCGAATGCCCGCTTATGTTGATAGTGGTGTCAATATTGTGCATGTCGATGACGTGGCCGAAGGTCACGCTCTGGCGCTCGAACGTGGTGTTATAGGCGAAAAATATATTCTTGGCGGAGAGAACTACCTGCTGCGTGACCTGTTCGCCATGGTTGCAGAGATTGCTCACGTCGCAAAACCAAAAGTCCGCCTTTCCCCCGAGGTGATATGGCCCGTTGCTATCGCTTCAGAATGGCTGTCCCGCAGCTTTGGCATTACCCCACGGGTCACCCGTGAAATGCTGGCAATGTCACGAAAAAAGATGTTTTTCTCCTCTGACAAAGCCATCGCAGAACTGGGCTATGCTCCCCGCCCCGCACGAGAAGCCGTTGAAGATGCCGTTAGCTGGTTTCGCGCACATGATATGCTGAAATAATATTTCAAATATCAGTAAAGACTCAAAAAAATATGGTAAAATCAGGAGGTTTTTTATGCCTGTTTTTACCATAAAAAATAATTAAAATTAATTTACAATAATCTGTATAATCTATAAACGATCCAAAGATATTTTTATAAAAATCAAAATGGAAATTTGTTATGAAATTTTCTGCATATATTATAGCCGCCTCATTACTTCTCGGGTCTGTTACTTCGGCTTACGCAAACGCATATGACAGCATCTCTGTCTATGCCATCGAAAAATCCCACGGATCAATCGCTACCGGGTCAAACACAGCCTATGTGAAGACCTATAATATCACCATATCTAATTTATCAGATACAGAAGCTGATTTATCCAAGATCTGCTTAAAAGCATACTCTGCCGAAAACAAAGAACTCAGACTTGATACAGTAGATGCCAACCTGGTTACTGGTTTCCTGAAAAAGGGACAACCAGCAACAGGTACGGCTATCTTTGCCTCACATGATGACATCATCTCAAAACCCGTTATCGTCAAACTCTCTGACAACTGTAATTTTGTCAGAATCTCCCGCTAACAGGCTTATTAAAATTACTCAGGGTGCTGACAACAGGGAATGGTCAGCCGCATCCCGCTCTGCCTGACACTGTGCAGCATCCACCGGAGGCTGAGTGTGCGCCATAGCGCGCAGCTCATCCTGAGCAGCTTTAAGGTCCTCCTGCAGCGAAGGTTCCCGCAGCAGAACACTCATTTGCGATGCTGCATTCAGGTAACCAGCCTCTACGTCTGACTTCCAGTGGACACCACAGACAATCCGGCTTTCACCAAAAACACGACCCCGCTGCAAAACAGGACCAGCCTTCTCAGGCAAAAGACTGGCCAGCACCAGGGCCATGCCATATCCCGCTGTTGTGTGACCAGAAGGGAACGAAGAATAAAGCCCTAAATCAGCGACTGTTGTGCATGTTGGCTGGTCAGTACCAACAAACGGACGACGACGGTGCCAAAGGTGCTTAACCTGAGATGTTCTCTCTTTAATCGCCGGGGCAACCTTATCAAAAAACGACTTCAGATGCGGAGCTTGTTTAAGATCAAGTTTATACCCAACAGCGCATGAAAAATCTTCCAGCAGGGTCGCTTTATCAAGGAGTGCATCATGCTGAGCAAGCATCCAGCGTGAGCTGCCCCGCAGGTCACGGGTTGCTTTAAATACCTGATCATCATCAGCCTGGGCTGCACTACCCGGAACAGGCGGCGGTGGCAAAACCTCACGCGCGTCAGGCAAAGACGCAGCCGGAATAACCGAACCAGCGTGCCCTGAAGAACAGGCCGACAAAGCAGCTGTAAAACTCACTACAAAACACAGAAGACCTGCGCTCTTTTTCATTTTCATCTTCTGTATCCATTACACCATCTGAGAAGGCTACGTTTCACACATCGTCTTGAAAATTTCTATCCTTTCACAAAATATTAACCATTACTCTCTTTTATAAGAACCTCAGTCAGAGACCTGAGTGCTGAACTGAGTTCAGAAAAATTTTCAGTTTTTTCATACGTTGCCTCTTTCATATATAGGCTGCGACGCATTTCGATCTGCAATGCATGAAAGCCGTTCTGCGGTCTGCCATAATGCTGCGTGATATAACCGCCAGCATAAGGCTTATTACGTGACACTCTAAACCCGGCCTGGCGCAGTTCATGTTCAGCACAGTCAGTAAAACGGGCTGCACAGCTCCGGCCATGACAGTCCCCCAGAACAAAATCAGGTGAACCCGCATCAGGCGCATCAGGCATTGAGTGAAGATCGAGCAGAAGCACTATTCCAAAGCGTGTGTGGGCCTGCCCCAGTAACTGATATAAAGCGTGATGATAAGGAAGCCAGCATGTCTGTATTCTTCGTGCGGCCTCCTCAAAAGGGATTGCCTTACGATAAATATTACAGTTACCTGCGGCGATACGCGGTACAGACCCCAGGCCAGAAAAAGCCCGTTCAGACGGTTTTACAAAGGCTGGCACCGGCCCGTCAAACATACGAGGATCCATATCCCAGGCTGCGCGGTTTGCATCGCAAAACACACGGGGAAACAGGGCATGAAGTAAGGCCGGCCCACACGCCTGAGCTTCAGCCGCCAGCTCTTCAACGTAGCTATCTTCACCGCGGCGCAACACAGATAAAGGCTGACGACTGTTACTGACAAACGCCTCAGAATAACACCGCCCGGAATGAGGAGAAGCCAGAACAACCGGTACGACAGTCTTACCCACAACGCCATATGATGCGCTGGCTTCACTATGAAATTGTTCACTGTGAGCAGGAAAAAAGGATTTCAGACCTTTACGCACAAAAAAATGGGTAAAATTTTTCATTCCTCTATCATTGTAGGGTTGCACACAGAACACAAGCAGGATAAAAGCCCCACAGGACAGGAATGGTGGGCGCATAGCTCAGCGGTAGAGCACTACCTTGACATGGTAGGGGTCGTAGGTTCAATCCCTGCTGCGCCCACCATTCCTGTCGCAGA
>NZ_JOPI01000155.1:0-231 GCF_002153695.1 Acetobacter sp. DsW_059 | reverse complement strand
TCAGAGAAATGACCTGGGATCAGGAGCTGTTTAATAAGCATCTGTATATTCTTGCCGGCCGGGCCAACCCCAAAGGGGGTGAGTTTGAGGGGTCAGAACTTTACTGTATGTTCGCAACCTTCCTGTGTTCTTCGCCCACAACGCTGACAATTGATGGCTCGTCGCCGTCCTTTACCTCTGCCACATGGGCGGCACGTATTCTGGTTAAACCAACCGCCTCGACCTATATTA
>NZ_JOPI01000154.1:0-312 GCF_002153695.1 Acetobacter sp. DsW_059 | reverse complement strand
TGACTGTCACGCGTCATGCGCTGTTATGACGCGCTATAGCCCCACTGTTCATCGAGCCAGGCAATACGTCCCTGTATCCACGTAATGAGAAAGCCATAGGTCGACTGGCTGTTTGTTCCCCACATACTCAGATCAGAAGCGAAATCGTCAGTTGAAATCGTGCCTGTGAGCCTGCGGATTGTTTTGTCGAGCGTATCAGATGAAATCACGTTATTATCACGCAAATATTTCCATCTGGTGGCCAAATCATCTGCAAAATATTCACGCAGCATAGTCCATGCAGCATTATAGTTTGTTATCCAGCCCAGGACA
>NZ_JOPI01000153.1:0-678 GCF_002153695.1 Acetobacter sp. DsW_059 | reverse complement strand
GCGCGTCATAACAGCGCATGACGAACGAAACCGCCTGAAAGGGCGGTTTCTTATTTCTGGACTACAAAAATATGACGGAAGAACAGAGCGGGGGTTCTGCCCCCGCATCTGACGAGGATCTGCGCCGCTCTCAGGCTGATCAGCGCGATCAACCACACCAAATCCGGCACTGGCCCGACTTCTGACACAACGCTAAGGATAAGTAAGGAGGCATTAATGTTTGCCAGATAAATATTCAATATTTTCAGATGAACATATGCCGACGATATCAGATTTTAAAAAACTAATAAAATCATTGGCGTGCCGGTGGAAATGAAACCGAGAACTGGAACCTATTGATATCGTTGAAATAAAATCAAGCGGCTGTCGCGTGATGTATTGAATGTTCGAAACATCGACCGGTAGACGGAACGTCTGGTTTTTTTTGGGGAGGAGCGGAAAGTCTGCTATCGGACGACGTAACAACGAAAGCAGCCATTCACTACCCACAGTGATCAAGCCCTTGTCGAAACGGTTATCATATATTCGATATATTTATATTATAGTGCTTGATGACATGAGAACCTACGAAACGAGCATTGCCGATGAAGACGAGATCAAATCGCATTATTAATCTACGGCGTGTCGTCAGTTAAGGAGGATGATGACTGAGGCAAACTGCACGGCTGCGAGGAACGT
>NZ_JOPI01000152.1:0-773 GCF_002153695.1 Acetobacter sp. DsW_059 | reverse complement strand
GCCCGGCCGGCAAGAATATACAGATGCTTATTAAACAGCTCCTGATCCCAGGTCATTTCTCTGACCATAACACCATCATGGCTGCCCCAGGTGCTCAGCCATGACCAGTCTGACGCACTATAGTCCCAGCTGCGCCCCTGCCCGGCCACATCGTTGAGGATAATGTGCATCTGTGCACCCTTAACCCCGGCGATACGGTTCATATCCAGGTTCACACCAAACAGGGCCCAGTTGGTATAGGCCGAGCCCTTTTTATACCCGCCACCGGCATAACCGTTATACTGGCCCACGTTAAAGCCTGTGAAATAAACACCCTGATTGGCCAGAAACTTCCCCGCATCCTCAATCGGTTTATAATGCAGCGAGAACAGATAAGGCTGTGTTGCGGTTGAGTGGGCACCCTTACCGTTAGGCGCAACAGCACCACCCACACCGTTGGTCGAGGGCACAAAGCGCGGCACTGTGGGCTGTGTGGGGGCATGTGCGGCATCGTAATAATGCCGGTTACCATTCACAAAATAAAAATTACCGACCTTTTCAGCTCCTTTAGGAAGAACAGGGGCTTCATGTGCGGGTTTTTCAGCAACCTGTTCGGGTGTTGCCGCAAAAACCATGCCAGGCCACAGGGCACCAGCAACACCATAACAGCCCATACGCTTTGTCGCATGAAACAGAGAGGAGGCTTTTTGTCCGATAATACTGTTGATCACGCTTATTGTCCTGATCTGCTCCTGGATACGCATATCCAGACCCCTTGGGAAAATAATACCAGA
>NZ_JOPI01000151.1:0-263 GCF_002153695.1 Acetobacter sp. DsW_059 | reverse complement strand
ACATAAATTATACTCCTGCGGCGCAGAGAACGCCGTTATTGTTCCAGGTATTTGGGAAATAGACCGTGCCGTCAGTGATAATGACGTCGCCTTCTGAGGTGAGGCCTGCGGGCAGGGTGCTGCTGCCTGCGATATAAACGCCGCCATTAACCGTCACATCATCGGGTAGGGTGCCGACCGTGCGAGCTCTGCGGACAACATCGTTCTGATCAACGTAATAGGTGCCAGACGGCAGAGCATCGGCGCGGGCGATAATGTCAGCC
>NZ_JOPI01000150.1:0-501 GCF_002153695.1 Acetobacter sp. DsW_059 | reverse complement strand
GTACCAGAACGATAGCACCTCCCGGCATTAGTCGGGTTCGCAATACAGAGCGATACCAGTCCCAGGTGGCCTCACGTATGACAGGGCTTTCTGCGTCCTGACGGTCTTTCACCGGATCATCTATGAGGGCAACGTGCGCTCCCTTGCCAGTGAGGCCGCCACCAACACCCATTGCGGTATAAACGCCGCCTTTATTGGTGTGCCAGTTGTCACGGGCAGAGCTGTCAGCCGCAACACCTACACCAGGAAACAAAGACGCAAACTCAGGCGATCCAACAATGTTACGCACATCGCGTCCGAAACCTTGTGCAAGAGTGGCGCCGTAGGATGCTGTGATAATCTGCTTTTTAGGATTCCGTCCCATATACCATGCAGGAAAGCGTTTACTGGTCAGCTCTGACTTGCCGTGTCGTGGAGGCATAAACACCATCAGGCGCTTAATCTCACCGCGTTCTACAGCGTCGAGTTTCTCGCAGAGTAACCTGTGATGAGCACCAACCC
>NZ_JOPI01000149.1:0-687 GCF_002153695.1 Acetobacter sp. DsW_059 | reverse complement strand
TCAGCTGTGCTGACCCAGAAATTCCCTGAACTGTCCGAGACAATTGCATATTTCTTATACCCCCCTGTTGCGGTAGCAAAGGATGAGTTGAAAGGGCTAATCTGTGACAATTTTAGAATAGCATTTGCAATGCGGTCTGAAAAAGTTGCAGCTGTATCAGCATCTGTCACATCTACTGAGAGATTGTCAGTCAGAAACTGAGCAACACCTGAAGAGACTGCCGCGGACTGTTTCCAGGTTTTATTCGCCTGTGCGGAAGAAGCCTGCCCAGATTCAACACCGTTTGCGTAAGTTCCTCCTGCCGCGAGTGCTGCGGCGTAGTCTGTATCAGACATGACATTAGGATCAGACCCTGCGGCCCATGGAAGGATTTTATTATCTGCCATTTATTGATCTCATTGAGAAAATTGGTAGGTCACAGAGACGCCGGCAGGTTTGAGGGGAAGATAGCCTCCCTCTATGACTGCTTTCATTACGGTAGAAATGTTGCCGGTTATAGTGAACGTAACTGCCATAGAGGTTTCGGAGGCGGATACAGTGCAGCCATCTGCCGATACAGCGTCGCTAAGAATTTTTAAGGCTTTAGGGAGGGTGCCATTAAACTTATTGCAGGCGATTTTAAGTTTGAGCAAAGTGCGGTACCGGTCATCAGAGAGAGTTGTGACCATATCTTCGGCATCACCTACC
>NZ_JOPI01000018.1:0-6732 GCF_002153695.1 Acetobacter sp. DsW_059 | reverse complement strand
GGGCAGTATGGTGTGCTGCTGTAGCCTGGTTGTACGTATTTCTGGTTATACCGCGCATTACCTCGCCCGAGCTTTTGGTTTTTGCGCTTTTGTTGCCTATGACGATTGGTGGTCTTGCTGCTCGTCATGCCAGTACAGCAGGCTATGCCTTTTCATTTAATATGTTTCTTGTCGTGCTGATGGGCCCTTCTAATACGGAGCGCTATGATGAACAGTCGTTTCTGAACGGGGCATTAGCTTTTTTACTGGCAATTTTATTTGTCGGGTGGACGTATCGCACCATTCTGCCATTTCAGATTGATTCACGCATGCGGCGTATCAGCGCCTGGCGGGCGCAGTGCCTGAAAAATCTGGCGCAGATGAATAACCATGTAAATGCGGAAGACTGGCTGTCAGACAGTGCAGAAAGCCTGGTAAGAACATTACGCAATGCGCAGACAGTACCTGATGCGCTGAAGCTTGTTTATATGCAGGATCAGCTGAAAGTTATGAATCTGGGCATGAGCATTATTGCTCTGCGGACAGCACAGCAGGATGAGTTTTTGCCTCAGCGCATCAGTCGGGGGCTTCAGTTATTCCTTCGTCGATGGGAAAAAAAGGGGCCTGTTGTGCTTGAATATAACAGGCTGATAATTGCCAGTGTAGCACGGCAGCTTGCCAGAACGCAGCAACCTGAAATACGCCACAGGCTTGAACAGGTTGATGCGTCTTTTAAAACAATGCTGGCAGAATATAAGAGCCTGTAAATTTACTTAACAAAGCCGACTATTTTCTCTGCCTCAGTGACTACAGGTTCCGCAATAGCCTGCGCACGCTCTGCACCAGAGCGCAAAACTGAAACCAGATGCGCTTTATCCTGCAACAGGCGCTGTGTTTCTTTGGCAATCGGGTCGATAGCACTGATAACAACTTCGCTCAGAGCCTGTTTAAAAGGACCAAACCCTTCGCCCTGGTGGCGTGCCAGCACATCATTTACGCTTATGTCAGCGAGGGCAGCATAAATTGTGACCAGGTTTCTGGCTTCAGGGCGCCCTTCAAGTGCATCAAAAGTATCAGGCAGCACTTCTGAATCTGTTTTAGCACGACGAATTTTCAGAGCAATCGTATCGGCATCATCTGTCATTTCAATGCGACTTTGCGCAGAAGGGTCAGACTTTGACATTTTTCTGGTGCCGTCACGCAGGCTCATAACCCGTGCAGCAGCCGGAGGAATAAGGGCTTCGACCTGTGGAAAAAACTCAACGCCATAATCATGGTTGAATTTCTGGGCAATATCGTTCGCAAGTTCGAGGTGCTGTTTCTGGTCTTCGCCAACCGGTACACGGGTGGCTTTATAGGCCATAATATCAGCTGCCATCAGGTTGGGATAAACATAAAGACCGGAAGAATGATTTTCACGGTCTTTACCTGCTTTATCCTTAAACTGGGTCATGCGGTTCAGCCAGCCAAGGCGAGAGACACAGTTGAAAATCCATGCCAGGCGGGCATGAGCTGAAACAGCAGACTGGTTAAACAAAATATGTTTTTGCGCATCGATACCTGATGCAAGCAGAATAGCCGTCTGTGCCAGTGTCTGTTCGTGTAGTTTTTGAGGGTCCTGCCAGACTGTAATGGCATGCATATCAACAAGACAGAAAACACATTCATGATCTGCCTGCAGGTTAACCCAGTTGCGTATAGCCCCCAGATAATTGCCGAGCTGAGGGATGCCTGAAGGCTGAATACCAGAGAAAATACGTTGCATTGATTTTACCGAAAAAATGATAATTAAATCAGGGAATAAGAGACTTTTTGTGCAGCTCTGCGCGCTCAGCTGAGACTTTAGGTGTTGAAATATGGCGTGCTCTTGCTTCTGCGATATCCGCAGCCGTTAGTGTCGGCGCAGGTTTTGTATCTCCACGGGCAGAAAGCCAGTTGAGGATAGTCGCAATTTCCTCATCTTTCAGACGGTCAAAAGACGGCATGTAGGAGTCATAAGGCTTGCCATCAACAACAATTGCACCGCTTAAGCCGTTTATCAGAACATCGGCCAGGTAGCGTTTACCTTCTGGTGTGCTGGCAATAATATCAATGCGCCCTCTGACAGGGGGAACAGAACCCGGCATACCATCACCACTATGATGGCAAATACCACAGTTCATACCATAAAGCCGTTGTGGACTTTTCTTTGAGCACCCGGTGAGTGAAGTGGCGGCAAGGCACAGAACCACAAAGCGCAATGAAAGAGATCTGAAACATGAAGGCATGGCTGAGCCTTTGTTTGCTCTCCCCGCACAGGCAGGGAGAACAGACTAATGTGCGTGATCAACACCAAGAAGCTGAATGCGGAAAATAAGCGGGCTGTCTTCAGGGATAACACCCATCGCTTTATGTCCGTATCCCAGTTTTGCAGGGACATAGAGCATCCATGTATCGCCCACATGCATCATAGGCAGAGCTTCCATCCAGCCTTTGACAAGCCCCTGTAAAGGCATTTGCATATAGGCACCATCACCATGCTGCTCAGAGCTGTCAAAGATAGAACCATCAGGCAGTTTGCCCTGGTAAATGACCATCATCATGTCACCAGGTACAGGCTGCTCACCATCTTTAGGGCCTGAATGCAGCACTTTATAAGCAAGGCCACTTGGCAGAACCTTAACGCCAGGTTCAGCCAGCAGCTTATGCATCTGCTGTTCAGGAGTCAGTTCGACCTCCTCATGTGATGCACAGGCTGTGACAGAAAACAGCAGGGATGCAGCAAGCAGGGAGGAGAAAAATTTTGAGCGGCGAGTCATAACGCTCCTTTCATTCATGCAACAGAAAAGAGGGGAACGCTCTCAGAGCGTTCCGCCGTTACGGCCAATCTGAGCCCCCAGGCGCAGACGCAGCGCGTTAAGCTTAATGAAGCCCTGAGCATCTTCCTGGTTATAGGCCCCTTCATCATCTTCAAAGGTTACCACGCGTGTATCGTAAAGGCTGTTGGGGCTTTCACGACCTGTGCAGATGACATTGCCTTTGTAAAGTTTAAGGCGAACACGGCCGTTGACAGAATGCTGTGAGGCATCAATCAGTGCCTGAAGCATACGGCGCTCTGGTGAGAACCACAGGCCGTTATACAGAATAGAGGCATAACGTGGCATCAGACTGTCTTTAAGGTGCATTGCTTCACGGTCGAGTGTAATCGATTCAATGCTGCGATGCGCGGTCAGCAGAATGGTGCCGCCAGGCGTTTCATAAATGCCGCGTGACTTCATGCCGACAAAGCGGTTTTCAACCAGGTCAAGACGACCGATACCGTTTTGTTTGCCGAGTTCATTCAGGCGGGTAAGCAGTGTTGCCGGAGACATTGCGACGCCATTAATAGCAACCGGGTCACCTGAGACGAAGTCAATGGTGATTTCGGTCGCTTTATCGGGTGCATCTTCAGGGGCAATCGTGCGCTGGAAAACAATTTCTTCAGGGGCAACAGCCGGGTCTTCAAGAAGCTTACCTTCAGATGAAGAGTGCAGCAGGTTTGCATCGACAGAGAATGGTGCTTCGCCACGCTTGTCTTTGGTAACAGGAATCTGGTTCTCTTCTGCAAAGCTCAGCAGGCGGGTGCGGGATGTCAGATCCCACTCGCGCCATGGGGCAATGACCGTAATGTCAGGTTGCAGAGCATAGTAGGCCAGTTCAAAACGAACCTGGTCATTCCCTTTGCCGGTTGCGCCATGAGCAACAGCATCGGCACCAACTTCGCGGGCAATTTCAATCTGACGCTGGGCAATGAGCGGGCGGGCAATAGAGGTGCCCAGCAGGTACTGGCCTTCGTAAAGGGTGTTCGCCCGGAACATGGGGAACACATAGTCTTTTACGAATGTTTCGCGCAGATCTTCAACAAAGATATCTTTAACGCCAAACATCTCAGCTTTTTTGCGGGCTGGTTCAAGCTCTTCGCCCTGGCCGAGGTCAGCGGTGAAAGTGACGACTTCACAGTTATAGGTTTTCTGGAGCCAGCGCAGAATAACAGACGTATCAAGCCCCCCGGAATATGCCAGTACAACTTTTTTGACGTCTCTTCTGGTAGCAGGCGAACCCATTCTGATGATCTCCAAAAAACAATGTGATATAAGACTTAGCTAGCTCTTTTTTTTAGGGTTTAGCAAGGCATGCAGGGCCTTTGAAAACCTGAAAAATATGTCAGCAGGCAGAAAAATTATCGTGCGGAGGCACGCTTCCTCTCACTTTCAGTTTTGAGCTGACCACAGGCCGCCAGAATGTCGCGCCCGCGTGGTGTGCGGATAGGAGCTGAAAAACCCGCATCCATAATAATTCTGGCAAATTTATTCTGCTGCTCCCGTGTTGATGGCTGATAGTTACTGCCATGCCAGGGGTTGAACGGAATAAGATTTACTTTGGCTGGAATGCCGGCAATCAGACGTACCAGCTCACGTGCGTCTGCTTCACTGTCGTTAATGCCACGTAGCATAATATATTCAAAAGTGATGCGGCGGGCGTTGCTTGCTGCCGGATAGCGGCGACACGCTGCCAGAATTTCTTCAATAGGATATTTACGGTTGAGAGGCACAATCTCATCTCGCAGGTCATTGCGTACAGCATGAAGTGACACAGCAAGGTTGATGCCAAGTTCACTGCCGCAGCGGTCCATAAGAGGGACAACACCGGATGTTGAGAGAGTAATGCGCCGGCGTGACAGGCCAATGCCTTCGCCATCCATGATAATTTTCATGGCTTTGGCTATGTTCTCGTAGTTGTAGAGAGGTTCACCCATGCCCATCAGCACAATGGTTGAGAGCAGGCGAGGGGTATCCCCCTTGGGGCTTGGCCATTCGCCATAGGCATCACGGGCGGCCATAAACTGCCCGACTATTTCAGAAGCACCAAGGTTACGTACAAGCTTTTGTGTGCCGGTATGACAAAATGTGCAGGAAAGCGTGCAGCCTACCTGAGATGAAATACAGACAGCGCCGCGATCTTCTGTGCGGTCGGGGATGTAAACGGTTTCAGCTTCCTGCCCGTCGCGAAAACGAAAAAGAAACTTACGCGTTTCATCGTTTGATGTCTGGACAGAGGTTGCTTCAGGGCGGCCAATAACAAAACGCTCGCCCAGTTTCTGCTGAAGCGGTTTTGAAATTGTGCTCATCTTTGAGAAGTCAGTTACACCCTGATGATAGATCCAGTGCCACAGCTGCTTGGTTCTGAAAGGTTTTTCACCAATCTCTACGAGGATATCAGTCAGTTCCTCACGTGACAGGCCTGTCAGGTCACGTCGTCCGTCAGGCAGACTGGCATCTGGCGGGCTGAACAAAGCCGATTTAGCCAGAATACGGGCACGTTCATCTGTGCTGAGCAAGGTTGCTGCTTCTGCATCGTGAGAAGGTGAAGGAGAATCGACGGAGAACATAAGCGGAACCATGTCAGAAAATAGGGAGTGAGAAAGCTCTCTAACAGAAAAATCTGCGAATTGCACAGAGAACAAGCATACCAGCTATTTTTTCTCTGATGGAGGCGGAGGAGCTGAAAAATATCAGCCCGTTTTACGTGCGGCTATCAGAAACTCTTTATTACCTTCCGGGCCGGTAATCGGACTTTCCTCAATGCCGAGAACGGTCCATCCGCCCAGATTTTTCCACCAGTTTTCAATCATATCGCACACAGCCTGATGTATGGCGGGGTCGCGCACAACACCTTTAGCTCCGATATGTTCGCGCCCGGCTTCAAACTGCGGTTTGATAAGCGCAACAGCCCAGGCGTTCTCCGCAGCCAGGTTAAGTGCCGCGGGCAGTACGCTGCGCAGACCAATAAAGCTGGCATCGCATACTACCACAGATGGAGGCACGCTTATTGTTTCTGCATCAAGGTGGCGTGCGTTACATTTTTCCATAACGGTAACGCGCGGGTCTGAACGCAGTTTCCACGCCAGCTGACCATAGCCGACGTCAACTGCATAGACTGAGCGGGCACCGTTTGTGAGCAGCACATCTGTAAAGCCACCGGTTGATGCACCAATGTCCAGACATACCTGATCCTGCGGGGAGAGTTGAAAATGCTCCAGCGCATGCGCCAGCTTACATCCCCCACGTGACACCCAGGGGTGAACCTGCCCGCGTACTTCGAGCGGCACGTTCTCCGCAAGCTGGTCTCCGGCCTTCATAATACGCTTCTGGTCTGAAAAGACCAGGCCTGCCATAATCAGGGTTTGCGCTTTACTTCGGCTTTCAACCAGACCGCGGTCAAAAAGCAACTGATCCGCACGTTTGCGTGCCATTAATCAGAGAGCCTTTTCAGAGGCAGAGGGTACAGGAACCCCAAGTGCGCTGAGAGCAGTATTTACGATGTATGGAGCGGTAAGGCCAGCCTGCTCATACTGTGCTGCCTGAGTATTATGGTCGATAAAGATATCAGGCAAGGTCATGGGACGAAAGCGCACAGTGTCCAGCAGCCCGGTTCTGGCCAGGTGATGCATGACGAGAGACCCAAAGCCACCCTCTGAACCTTCCTCAAGCGTAATCAGCACAGCGTGGTTGCGTGCCAGATTTTCAACAAGGCCGGTGTCAAACGGTTTGGCAAAGCGTGCATCAGCAACGGTAGGGGCCAGGCCATGGGCTGCGAGGATATCTGCTGCGTTAAGCGCTTCAGCCAGGCGCGGGCCGAGGGAGAGGATGGCGATGCCACCTTTCTCAGGACCGCTCTGACTGCCCATTTCACGAATAATCCGGCCTTTGCCAATTTCGAGCACCTGTCCGGCTG
>NZ_JOPI01000148.1:0-516 GCF_002153695.1 Acetobacter sp. DsW_059 | reverse complement strand
CCCACCAGACACCCTGATCCCATCCAACGCCGGATACATCCCAGGAAAAGTAAACGTCGATTGCCAGTGCAACGTATCGTGACAGGCCTACCCACAACCCTACCACGTCGAGTTGTGCTCCTTCTGCGTTATCCAGATCGTAAAGTTCCCAGGCCTGATTGCAGAGGGCTATCTGATCGGCATACCCCTGACAGGATAAGGAAACAGTCTGGACGAACTTTGATTTGTCCTGATGTTCAGTGGTTATCAGGCCGGTAAAGCTGTCAGTTGATACGCTCATGAGGCGTTAACCGTTACATTCGCTGCAGTGCAGTTTGGACGCTCATTGAAGGATAATGCCAGATTGTCTGCGGAGACCGTGCTGGCAGAGGTGCCAATTTCAATACTCACGATATCGTAGGTCAGACCACCAGCTGCATCATCAAGTGTTGCCGGTTTATAGAGGCGAGTTGTGTATATTGTGCTGCCAATATTCTGAGCGGCAATATAGTCAGCAACAGCCTGAGCTGCAGAAGA
>NZ_JOPI01000147.1:0-301 GCF_002153695.1 Acetobacter sp. DsW_059 | reverse complement strand
CGTCATGCGCTGTTATGACGCGCTATAGCCCCACTGTTCATCGAGCCAGGCAATGCGTCCCTGTATCCACGTGATGAGAAAGCCATAGGTCGACTGACTGTTTGTTCCCCAGGTAGTAACATCCGCAGTGAAATCGTCCGTTGAAATCGTGCCTGTGAGCCTGCGGATTGTTTTGTCGAGCGTATCAGATGAAATTACGTTATTATCACGCAAATATTTCCATCTGGCGGCTAAATTATCTGCAAAATATTCACGCAGCATAGTCCATGCAGCATTATAGTTTGTTATCCAGCCCAGGACA
>NZ_JOPI01000146.1:0-378 GCF_002153695.1 Acetobacter sp. DsW_059 | reverse complement strand
ACCTCTGTCTCTGGCTCCTAAAAACAGCGGTGATGTTCTCGATTTCTCAGTAGATTTCTCAGCATTGTTCGACAGGAACACTGACGCCCTGAGCAAGGTTTGCTCTGTCAGTATCGCGAATAAAACGAACGATCCGTCAGAGCTGACAATACTCTGGACCAGCATCGTCAACGGTCTGGCATGCGTATTTCTGGGTGGTGGTATCACTGATACAATCCGCTCTCTCACGGTAACGGCGGCAACACGCAATGGCCTGACGTTATCGACAACCGTTGAACTGGCGATCATTGGCTCAGATAACTGCACGCCCTGCCTGTGCGATTATCAGACGCTGCCAGACGGGACCGGCATCCCACCGAATGCGGTTATTTTGCCCGG
>NZ_JOPI01000145.1:0-229 GCF_002153695.1 Acetobacter sp. DsW_059 | reverse complement strand
CAGCAGCGCAGAACGCAGCACAAACTGCTGCAAACGCAGCGACAGCCGCGGGCAATAATGCAGCAGCTACCGTTTCAGCAATGCGTGGTGTTGCAGGCGGTGTGGCCGCTCTTGATAGTGCAGGCCATCTGGCGCTGAGTGATGGTGCAAAACTGGTCTCAGTTCTGACTGTCACGTCAGCAACCCAGTCAACGCCGTCCATACTCTCACCTGATATCCCGCTTTCTGA
>NZ_JOPI01000144.1:0-435 GCF_002153695.1 Acetobacter sp. DsW_059 | reverse complement strand
CGAACACTCCGTGAAAATCTCCGTTAACATAAATCGAGCACAGATAACCATCTGTTCCAAATTTGGCATTAACAGGCAGAGATTCTGCCGATGAGTTTGCTAAAATCCACGCGGGCAGAGGTGCAATCAGGTTATCAGGCCAGCCCCCTGATTTTCTGATAGCTGCCCATGTTCTGTAACTTAGCGTATCCCGGATCATTGTCCTGTCCAGAACAATGCCTGAGTAATAAGTGCTACCATAGGCAGGAAATGCCCCGAATGCCTTCAGGTCTATCTTGCTGGTCTGAACCCAGTCACTCATTTTCAGATCAACAGAATTGCCACCTGCATTGGTAATAGCTGAGATTTTCAGGTTTTTCTTTGTGGTATATGCCGATGTCTGCCCCTGTACTGCGAGTGTACAGGAACCTGAGAAAAGGACGGAATCGCCGTATA
>NZ_JOPI01000143.1:0-258 GCF_002153695.1 Acetobacter sp. DsW_059 | reverse complement strand
CGTCACAGGTGGAGTTTGTCGCAGCCGAGCGCGTAATACCATTAATTTTAACATTGCCTGACAGCGCCGTACCCTGAGATTTCGCCGGAGAAAAGGAGTTGAAAACGGTGATCATCGCCTGATTACAGGCGTTCATTGCCTGTGCCTGAATAGCGATCCACTGGCCGTCTTGTGTAGAGTTATCAAGCACAATGTCAGATCCGTAAATTGAGCGATATTGCGTCTGATACCAGTCAAGAATCGCATCATAAGTCGGAG
>NZ_JOPI01000142.1:0-396 GCF_002153695.1 Acetobacter sp. DsW_059 | reverse complement strand
TCAGATCCGTAAATTGAGCGATATTGCGTCTGATACCAGTCAAGAATCGCATCATAAGTCGGAGCTGTAATGCCGGTTGTGCTAACTGTGCAGGCAATATCAGAGACAGACGAAACAGCCATCAGGACTCTCCGAATATAATTGTTGTAATGCCATAGTTCGTTTGAACCTCAGCACTAACGGTAAGTTTTCTGTTGTTGAGCGTGCTGGAGTAACTGGTGATAGATGAAACACCCTCTGTATTTGCAATTCGTGCCTGTATTGCTGCGTTGTAAACAGAGGTTGTGCGGTTTCCGAGCACATCACTGGCCCAGGGCATGCCATCCGCAGTGTCGGCAAAAAACTCTCCTGACCACAGTCTCAGGCGTGTTCCGATCAGCTGCGCAACCCCGGCAG
>NZ_JOPI01000017.1:0-4729 GCF_002153695.1 Acetobacter sp. DsW_059 | reverse complement strand
CGCGCCGGCCGGTCAGAATTTTATGGGGGTAGGCCTGGTGGCCCACATCCCAGATGACCTTGCTTTCAGGCGTATCAAACACAGCGTGCAGGGCAACGGTGAGCTCAACAACACCAAGAGAGGCGCCAAGATGCCCCCCGGTGGAGGAGACCGCATCAATCGTTTCAGCACGCAGCTCATCAGCAAGCTGGCTTAACTGGTCAACCGAAAAATTACGCAGATCCTGCGGGTATGTCACGCGGTCCAGAACAGGAAAACGGCCGTGCGTCGGCACAGTGGTGGGTTCGTTTGACATGATTAGTTCCTGCGCTGAATGACGTAATAAGCCAGTGCTTTAAGATTGCTGGCTTTTTCTCCGAAAGGAGCGAGCTCACTGACGGCCAGTTCAACCAGTCTTTCAGCTTCAGCCTGTGCTCCTTTAATACCCAGAAGAGAGACAAAGGTAGATTTACCTGAGGCTTCGTCTTTCCCGGCTGTTTTACCAAGCTCTTCTGCGGTTGCTGTCGCGTCAAGCACATCATCAGCAATCTGAAACGCAGCACCAATATGTGTGCCATAAGAGCGCAGACGGGCCTGCTCGTCGGGTGTGGCCTGTCCGAGAATGGCACCAGCCTCAGCTGAATAGCGGATAAGGCATCCGGTTTTAAGAGCATGCAAACGACGTACGTCATCCAGCGGAAAAGACTGGCCTTCACCTTCCATATCAATCATCTGCCCGCCGACCATACCGGCTGCTCCCGAGGCATCAGCAAAGGCAAGAATCAGAGCAATACGGACTGAGGCATCAGCATGAGTGTCTGCTTCGGCCAGAATTTCAAAAGATTTTGTCTGAAGCGCATCTCCTGCCAGGATCGCTGTAGCTTCATCAAACTTACGATGCGTCGAAGGCTGACCACGGCGCAGATCATCATCATCCATAGCGGGAAGATCATCATGCACGAGTGAATAGGCATGCAGCATTTCTACTGAAGCACCAACACGGGCAGACTGTGCGGAAGGTACGCCAAACAGACTGGCAACCTCCACCGCCAGATAACCACGCAGGCGTTTTCCGCCGCCCAGAGTGGCATAGCGCATCGCTTCAATGAGCTTGTTTTCTTTGCCAGATGTCAGTGGCAGAAGTGCATCAATAGTGCTTTCTACCAGCCCGGCATGAGCAGACATGCTTGCGCGCAGAGCCGCAGCGTCAGAAAAGCGGGGAGCCCCGGCGGGGATGGTCGGTTCAGTCATCTGTATCTCAGTTCACAGGTTTCATATCCAGAGAGCCGTCGGCTTTCTGGGTGATAGCCTGAACGCGGGTTTCAGCTTCATGCAGCTTTTTTTCACAATGCTGACGTAATGCTGCCCCACGTTCGTAGGATGTTATGGCCTCTTCCAGTTTCATCTGGCCGTTTTCAAGGCTGCTTACAATTTTTTCAAGCTCAGACAACGCAGCTTCAAAAGATAAAGACGTAATATCATCCGGCATTGTGTCCAGGCCCTTTTTCTATCCTTTAAGAAGGAGGGATTACTCTCAAAGGCAGGGTCCTGCCAAGTGTTATCGTTCAATACGGGGTGGATAAAGTTGTTGTGACGAGGGCAGGAAATATTTTTTAGCGATGCTGAATGAGAAAAGAGAAAGAGTTATCCTCTTCAGAAAAGGAAATCAGAGTGTGTCCGGTCTCACGACAAAACACTTCAAAATCAGCAATGCTTTTTGGATCTGTCGCAATAATACGCAGCTGATCTCCGTGGGTCATTGTCCGTAAAGTGCGGTTTGCCTTCAGAACAGGCATGGGACAACTTAGTCCGCTAACATCAAGAAAATACTCTTTCATGGTAATGAGCCTTGTCTGAATAGGTCAAAGTATGTGATGGCATAGTTTTACACGTTATCTTATGCCACCTGTTGGTCCCTAACTTTTGTGCAATATTTCTGTTTAAGGTTGTCAGATGTCAGATTATCGTCTCGGAATCGATCTTGGTGGTACCAAGATAGAAATTGCGGCTCTTGATCCGACCGGAGAGATTGTTATTCGTCGGAGAGAAGCCAACCCGGGAACTTACGACGCTCTTCTGCACAAAATAGCAGAAATGGTTCAGCAGACGCTGGCTGAGACTGCCCCTGTCGCAACGGTGGGTATTGGTATTCCGGGCTCGATCGATGCGCAGTCGCGCTGCGTTAAAAATGCCAATGCTGTGTGGCTGAATGGCAAACCATTTGGTGATGACCTCGAGCGTATATTAGGTACGGCTGTGCGGGTGGAAAATGATGCCAACTGCTTTGCTCTTTCAGAGGCGATTGATGGAGCGGCTGCCGGCCATAAGGTTGTATTTGGCACGATACTTGGTTCGGGCGTTGGTGGGGGCATTGTTGTTAATAATGAACCTCTGACAGGCCCGCATCATATCGCCGGAGAGTGGGGGCATATTCCTCTGCCCTGGGTCAGGCAGGAGGAATTTCCTCTGCCTAAATGCTTCTGCGGTAATGAGGGCTGCATTGAGCGCTTCCTGTGCGGTTCTGCTCTGGCTGAGTTGTGGAAAGGGCCGGGTAATCGCTCAACACATGGTATTGAGGAGGCCGCTCAGGCAGGTGATCAGACGGCGGTTAAGGCGCTTGATATTTATATTGAGCGGCTGGGACGTGCCTTTGCCCTGCTGGTTAACCTGCTGGACCCCGATGTGATTGTTCTGGGAGGCGGTGTTTCTAATCTCAGCAGTATTTACAGTCGTGTGCCTGATATGATGCGTCGTTATGTTGTTACGCCTGAGTGTAAAACTGAAATTGTCAAAAACAAGCATGGTGACAGCTCAGGTGTCAGGGGCGCCGCGTGGCTATGGGGCTGATGCCTTTGAGTGTTTCTTTAATATGAGTTAAAAAAAGCCTGCCTGAAAATTAATTCAGGCAGGCTTTTTTATTCAGCCATTACCGTTCGGTAAAATCAGAACGGCGCATCAATATCAACAACATCAATCAGCTTGTGGTTAACAAACTCTTTAATGCCCAGACCAATCAGCTCACGGCCATAACCAGAGTTAGCAACACCACCAAATGGCAGATCAGCTTTTACCATGGTTGGGTGGTTAATATAGACCATGCCTGTGTGGATCTGTTTAGCCACTTCAACACCGCGTGCTGTGTCTTTTGTAAAGACTGAACCACCCAGACCATAAGGTGTGTCGTTAGCAATGCGAACGGCATCATCCTGATCTTTTGCACGATAAAGCTGTGTAACCGGGCCAAAAAACTCCCAGTGACGGGCTTCATTGTTTTCGTGCAGGTTGGTCATAAGCAGAGGCTGGAAGAAGGCACCTTTTTCAGGCACGGGAGCCCCGATAACTTCAACAACAGCACCGTGTGTTTTAGCTTTTTCAACCTGAGCTTTCAGGTCGTCAGCAGCTTTCTGAGAAGAAAGTGGTGCAAGAGTGGTTGACGGGTCCATCGGGTCGCCAGCTTTGAACTTTGCAACTTCAGCTTTGTAGATCTCAACAAAACGGTCGTAAACAGCGTCAACAACGATCAGACGTTTGGAAGAAACGCAAACCTGACCGGCATTCCAGTGACGACCAAAAGCGGCCCATTTTGCAGCTTTTTCGACATCAGCATCTTCAAGAACAACGAATGCGTCTGCGCCGCCCAGTTCCATAGTCGATTTTTTGAGCGCTTTACCAGCAACCGCAGCGACGATTGAACCAGCCTGTTCTGAACCTGTCAGAGCAACACCGCAAACGCGTGGGTCATTAAGGATGGTCTCTGTGTGGTGACGTGCTGCATACAGGTTGCGGAAAGCACCTTTTGGCAGGCCGGCCTCGATCATCAGGTCATCAAAAATAGCAGCTGACTGAGGAACATTGGAGGCATGTTTCAGCAGAACGGTGTTACCGGCTGAAAGCTGAGGCGCAATGATACGTGCGATCTGATAGTAAGGGAAGTTCCAGGGTTCAATCGCAAAAACAATACCCTGAGGCTGATGCACCAGAATAGCATTGCCTTCTTTAGGGTCTGCTACAGGCAGCTTTTCAGACTTGAGCAGGCTTTCTGCATTTTTGGCGTAATACTCAAAAATTTCAGCTGAAAGGATCGTTTCCAGCTTAGCTTCTTCGTAAAGCTTGCCCATTTCAAGGGTCAGAAGCTTTGCGTATTTATCGATGTCGCGCCGCAGAATTTCTGCCGCTTTAGTCATGATTTTTGCACGCTCAGAAAAAGATACATGACGCCAGCTTTTAAAAGCTTCGTGTGCGTCGTGCAGTGCATTCTGTACATCCTGGTCGCTGGCTTCAGGAAATGTTTTGAGTGTTTCGCCAGTATAAGGATTGGTCGTTGCGTAAGCCATGATCACCATAAATCCATGTTAGAGCAGCATTAAAGATAGGAAGCGAAGGTGCAGCGGGCAAGAGTTCACCACTCTTTTGAAGAATGATGAAGCAGTTGACAGACATCAAACAGATTGCTCCATCAGAGGAGGAGCATGTATCTTTCCGTTTATGATAAAAACTGTCTGATTTTTGCACCGTTTTGTTACTGCCGGACCGCCATTGTAATCATTTTGCGAAAAATAGAAAGTTTTTTTTGCGAAAGTTGCGCATTTTCAGTTATTCTGCAGCGATAAGGAAAACATGGCAGATTATGTTATTTTTTGTCTGTAACGTTCTGAAATCGTGTCATAGTTTTTCTTCGCTTGCGGGGCAGAGCCATTTAGCTGCTAAAAATAACATATGCGTCAGATAAGCAGCGCTGCTGTACAAGCGG
>NZ_JOPI01000141.1:0-364 GCF_002153695.1 Acetobacter sp. DsW_059 | reverse complement strand
GTCTGAGAGGAAAAAAGTGTCGTGCTGATCAGCCCGAGAATGGCGCACAGCATCCCAAAGAACAGAGACAGACGGCGCAGAGCCTGCGTTCTCTCCTGAGACTGGCGGTTTCTCTCCTGCTCGACGCCGTTTCGCACGGCCATTTCCCGTGTGAGTTTATCTATCGAGGTTTGCAGGCTCTCGGTTTTCTGGTCGCTGTTAACGCGCCACTGCTTGCCTTCAGCACGCATAGCGATAACCTCGTCGCGCAGGTTGTTCTGGCTTAGTTTTATCTCGCCAACATCCTGTCTGAGCTGTGCAATATCCTGCGTATGGTCTCTGACAATCTGGCGCAGATCCTCGTCAGATGCAGGGGCAGCACCCC
>NZ_JOPI01000140.1:0-264 GCF_002153695.1 Acetobacter sp. DsW_059 | reverse complement strand
ACGAAAGATACCTCAAAATGAAAAAAGCACTTCTTCTCCTGCCGCTGCTGGCTGTTACTGCCTGTGCCAGCACCTCTCAGGGCAAACTGCGTCAGGCTGTGTACGACATGGACAGCGCGTATCACATTCTGGCAAACCCGATGCCCGATGTAATGGCAGGTAAGGTGCCGGGAGTAACACTCACGGACATACAGAAAAGCCTCGTGAAACGTGCCAGCCAGACAGTTTTCAATGAGCTGAGCACGCTGAACACCTCAGTTCAGA
>NZ_JOPI01000139.1:0-259 GCF_002153695.1 Acetobacter sp. DsW_059 | reverse complement strand
CCACCCTTGTGCTCTCTGAAAGCTGCTTCAGAAACGGACAGAAACCTGCCCCGGCAACGCTTGACCTTTTATACCAGGATGAACTGCGGCTGGGGCAGGTTTTCGACCGTGAAACCGAAGCACAGGCACTCGTTACGGGCTGGAAAAAACGGGTTACAGCGGTGCAGCACCGCCTGAAAAACACCTCTCCATTAAGGGTCTTTTTATATGACAGTGGGCTAAGCACACCTTTTACCGCCGGCGGGTATGCTCTGGCCTC
>NZ_JOPI01000138.1:0-247 GCF_002153695.1 Acetobacter sp. DsW_059 | reverse complement strand
ACCCAACAGGGAGACGCTTTCATGAGCGTAATTCTATAATGTCGTGCGGTACGACCTCGGCGTCCGGCACGCCAGTCACATCGCTGCCTCTTGCCTCATCTGTCGCACTGACTGACACGCTCCTTGGTGTCGTCACATCAGGCGGTGTGACAACAGCGCAGCAGGTTTCAGTCGATATTCTCGGCAGTGCTATTGCATCGGGCGCAGGCCTGACAGACGCAGTAACAGCAGCGCAGAACGCAGCACA
>NZ_JOPI01000137.1:0-430 GCF_002153695.1 Acetobacter sp. DsW_059 | reverse complement strand
ACCTGTTCTGCAGGTGTCGTTTCGTCAGCCATTGTTTTTTTCCTGACCGTAAGGCCCCAGGCGATAAAACGCATGGTGACCAATCGTGCAGCGATACGCATTGCTATCGGCCCACGCCGGTGTTTTGGTGCGAGTGTCAAAATAGTGGTCCGATCCCTGCGTGATATCCGGCAGTTTTCGGGATATGAGTTGTGCCGCCAGATCGAGAGCATCTCTGAACTGAGGGTCTGTGCCGGTCACAGAGAGCAGTTTCGGGCGGTTGGGGTCGTTCTCATTCCAGCAGGAAAACTGCCAGGCTTTGAGGCAGACTGTGAGGTAATCGCGCCCCCACCAGCAGGGAGTTGCGGCACGGTTAGCTATAACGTTCATCACAGCACGCATCCCGCGCACACCTTCTCCGCGCGCTTCTCCCCAGGCTGTGCGGGCAACA
>NZ_JOPI01000136.1:0-243 GCF_002153695.1 Acetobacter sp. DsW_059 | reverse complement strand
TCGAACCCCCGGCCATCTCGGTGTAAACGAGACGCTCTACCGCTGAGCTAATCGCCCGCCGCTCATATCTCACAAACAAAAACGGGTGGCAACCCCTGCCCGTTAATAAATAACAAAAAAAGCAAAAAAAAACGTCAGGGATCGTTATTCATAAAAAATAACAATGCCTGACGTTTTAATACTCACAGAGAACTGTGAATGGTGGGCGATGAGGGGATCGAACCCCCGGCCATCTCGGTGTAA